>CAYZGY010000653.1:0-4948 GCA_964478085.1 uncultured Planctomycetia bacterium | reverse complement strand
AGAAGAACGCGAGCCACGGCGGGAGATGCGTGCCGGTCTCGAGCGAACGACAACCCCGAAGACCAGAATCCGTCGATGACCGAATCCCCCGAGCAGGTAGACGACGAGACGGCAGCCGCTGGAGAACCGGCTTCACCACCGGAATCGGCGCTCGAGCCGATCGCGCGCATCTTGTCCGTCGGTCGGCTGGGACCCGGCATCGCCCACGAGATCAACAATCCGCTGCAGCTCATTCGACTCAATCTGACACTCCTGAAGGACGTCTGCTCGAATGCCCTCTCGCTTCTCTCACGCATCGCCCACGAGCCGGGCGACCTTCGACTCGCGGAGAATCTCCCGCTCGTGTTCGCCGACACGCAGCGCGTGCAGCACTGCGTCGCACAGCTCGTGCTCAACGCCGGCGAAGCGATTCTGGCGAGATCGGACTCGAACGCGCACGAAAAGTCGATCTCGATCGGTACGCGTCACGATACGGCATCGGGAAGAGTACTCCTTCGGATCCGATACGAGGGATGTGGCATACCGCCAGACGTTCAGGCGAGAGCCTTCGAGCCGTTCTTCACCACGAAGGACCGATCGAAGCACGTCGGCATCGGCTTGACTCTCGTCGCCAAGGTCGTTCAACATCATGGTGGAAGTGTGAACTGCGAATCGCAGGAAGGGAACGGAACGTGTGTCGAGATCGGATTCCCGACTCGGGCCTTCGCGGAGCATGACACGGCCTTCGCGGAGCATGACACGGCCTTCGCGGAGGAAGACGCCAGCCACACGGTCCAAAGAGGTGGAGACGAACGATGACGAGTAACGAAACTCTGGAATCCGCAACGCTGCAGCACGACATGACCCTCTCACCCGAACCCAAGGAATCGGCCCCTCGACAATCCGACGCACAGAAGGAGTGGGTCCTCGTCGTCGATGACAACGAGGCCATTCTGAAAACCGTCGCGTTGAGCTTGCGCCAGAACGGCTTCGAACACGTGAAGACGTGCTCGGATAGCCGCCTCGTGATGTCGACTCTCGACAAGCTCAACGTCTCGGTCGTCCTGCTCGATCTGACGATGCCACACGTTCCCGGGCAGAAGGTCCTCGATCAGATTCGCGATCGTGACGAGAAGCTCCCCGTGATCATCCTGACGGGCGAGACGGACATCCATACAGTCATCGATTGCTTGCGGCGGCGAGCGACCGACTACCTGGTCAAGCCCGCCGAGCCGGACCTGATGGCGGAACGCGTTCGCAAGGTGCTCGCCCGCAAAGCGATCGACGAAGAAGTGCATCACTACCGCGAGACCTTCACACTCGAAGAGCTGTCCTCGCCCGATGCGTTCGCGAACATCTTGACGAAGGACGAGGTCATGATCCGTCGCTTCGTCTACCTCGAAGGCGCCGCGATCGGTTCCGACCCGATCTTGATCACCGGTGAAACGGGCACGGGAAAGGAGCTCATCGCGCGTGCGACCCATGCAGCCAGTGGGCGCACGGGAAAGTTCGTCGCCGTCAACGTCGCCGAGATCGACGAGAACCTTCTGAATTCGGAGCTCTTCGGGCACGTAAAGGGCGCGTTCACGGGCGCGGTCAGTGACAAAGACGGACTGCTCAAGCAGGCCGCCAACGGCACACTTTTTCTCGATGAGATCGGCGACCTGAGTTCGGAAGGACAGGTTCGTCTCCTGAGATTCCTCGAGCAGCCGGAGTACCGTGTGGTCGGATCCACGAAGATGGAGCCGAATCGAGCACGCATCGTGGCTGCGACCCTGAAAGACATCGATGAGCTTCGCGAGGACCTCAAGTATCGCTTCATCCACCGCGTGAAGCTTCCCCCGCTCCGCGAACGCCTCGGGGATCTGCGCATCCTCGTCGATCACTTCCTGACGCTCGCGACGGAAAAAGCGGACAAGCGGAAGCCGACCGTCCCTCAGGAGCTCTTCCCCACTCTCGAGAACTTCCACTTCCCGGGGAACGTCCGCGAGCTTCGGAACATGATCTTCCGCAGCGTCGCCGGGCATCACCGGGGAATCATGTCTCTCGAGCCGTTCAACGAATACATCGAGGAGGTCTGTCGAGAGAACGAACCTCCGGAGCCCACCACCGCCAAGTCATCGCAGATCGCGTTTCCGTTTCCGATGCCCGACCAGTACCAGCTGCACCGAGCGGCCGTCTTGGCGGCACTCGAGCGCAGTGAGGACAGCAAGGCGGGCGCGGCGCGCATGCTCAAAATCTCCCGCCCGACCGTCAACGCTTGGCTGGAGGGTCGGCCCAAGAAGAAGAAAAGCACGAACGGAAAGAAGCGTCAGAGCTCGGAGGGCGGCTCTAGCGAGGGCGAAAGCCCAAAAACCCGACCCGAAAAACGCTGACAACGGTTCGGAGTAACGGTTTCACCCCATGGGAGGGTGCAGTTTTTTTTACACTACACATCTTCCTGCAGAGAGCAAACCATTACTCTGCAAGCACTTAGCTAGAAAGGGGGCAGGCGGTGTCAAAATATCTGCACCACTCCGGGTACTTCCTACCGGGGAATCACACCCGCAGAATGCCTAACTGGAATTCTACGGGCTACTTATGTTTTTTTTTCGCAACTCGTGTCCGTTTGGCCCGGACATTGCGTAAACAACGGGCAGTCGAAACTCACCACGGGAATCTTCCGCGAGACGTCGCGGAGGGGGCCGGTGCGGGGTCGAAACGAATCAACCGTAGCAAGCGCTTTCGGCGAGGTGGCAGGGAAGAATTGCTGGTCGCCGCACCGGAAGCGCAGACAGGAGACGCGCCTCAGGGCCTACGGCAGGTCCCGGGTCGCCGAATGAAAGTGGGTGAATCACATGATGTTTCCTACATCGGAATCAGAAGTGTTTGTCGTCGAAGAAGACGTCAATGAGCGGGGAAGACTCAAGCAGTGGATCGACTCGGCGGGCCTTCGTGCCCACACGTACCGAGACACGGGGGAGTTCCTCAACAGCCAAAACGTGTCGACACCCGAGCTCGAGGGTAAGTGTCCGGGAGCCGTCCTCCTCGACCTCTCGCGAAGCAGTCCGGGTGAGCCCGCGCCTTCGTGCACGTTCCGCGCGACGGGCATCAACCTCCCTGTCATCGCGCTGACCGACCGCGGCGACGTCCGCTCGGCTGTCCTGGCCATGCGTGCCGGAGCCCGCGACGTCGTCGAGAAGCCCGTCGATCGACATGAGCTCCTCGACCGCATCCATCGCTGCCTCGGCGATGGCGAAGGCGAAGGCGAAAACGGCGCCAAGCCCGACGCCTCCGCGCTCGTCGGCGCCCCCCTGACCCCCCGCGAGCGACAGGTGCTCGACCTCGTCGCGGGAGGCCAGACGAGCAAGGCCATCGGCTACGAGCTCGGCATCGCGCAGAAGACGGTGGAGAAGCACCGCAAGCACATCATGGAGAAGCTGAACGTCGACAGTCTCGCACATCTCCTTCGCGTGTACTGGACCTCGTGAGCGCCCTGGACGGCCACGGCCCGATTCTGCTGACTTCGAAGTGAAGAGTCAGCCGGGCCGATTCTGGGGGAGGGATCGCCGCTCACGAGTCCTTAGAAAAAGAAGTGAACCAGAAGGATTTTGCGAGCTTCAACGAGAGATTCCGGTCCCTTCGACGACCATGACCGATCGGTCGTCGAAGGGACCTGGGAACTCATCGATTCGGCCGCTCGGCCAATCGACTCGCAAAGTGACGTCCTTCAGCGCTTCGCTTCGCCCGCCAGCTATGCCGAGTCCGAATCTCGCGACGAGCTCGGACTGGGACGCGTAGCTCGAACCGCAGCGAATTCGTCGACGCTGCACGTCGTTCGTCGACCGTAGGGTCACGACGGCACCGATGCCATCGCGATTGGACTTCGTTCCTCGAAGCCTGACCACGAGCCAGGTCGCGACGGGTTCCGACTCGTTGCGCAGAACCGTCGCGGGGGCATCGAGCTCATGGACGACGATGTCGGGATCTCCGTCTCGGTCGAGATCTCCGAACGCAGCCCCACGCGATACGCGCGGCGATCGGGATTCGTCACCGAGAGCCGAATCGGCCCATCGGAACTTTCCCTCGTGCTGGAGGAAGAGCTGATTCTCCTGAGCGTAGCCGGGCTGCGAGCCGAGCTCGTCGACCTGCGGCGCGACGTGCCCGTTGGCGACGAAGAGGTCCTGATCGCCATCGCCCTCGGCGTCGAAGAAGAACGCCCCCCATCCGAGATGCCGAAAACTGTCTCCCGCGAGTCCGAGCGTCCCGGTCGCCTCGGAGTAGAGCCCGTCGCCCTCGTTGCGGTAGTACGTGTTCGTATCGTCGGCGAAATTGGTCACGAAGAGATCTTCGACGACCCGCCCTCCGAGAAAGACAGCGTCGACGCCCATTCCCGACTGCGCCATTCCGTCGTCGTTGAACGCGACACCGCTCGACGTCCCGACCTCCTCGAAGGTGCCGTCCCCGCGATTCCGATAGAGGAGATTCCCGCGTGTGTCATTGGCGACAAATAGATCAGGCCAGCCGTCCGAGTCAGAGTCGACGACCACCACGCCGAGCGCGTAGGCAGCGAAACGCGAGTCGACCGACGTGATGCCCGCACGATCGCTCACATCTTCGAAAGTCCCGCCCCCGCGATTCCGATAGAGGACGTTCGTAACAGGCGGTAGTCCGTTCGGACCGCACGCGACGGGCACCCCCCTCCACTCGCACGACGGGTCGTTGCCCCGCCTCCGCACCTTGCGGGGATCGAAATCGAGGTAGTTCGCGATGAAGAGATCGAGATGGCCGTCACGGTCGTAGTCGAAAAACGTCGCGCTCGAACCCCATCGCTCGTTGCGCACGCCGGAGACTTCCGTCGCGTCGGTGAACTTGCCGTTTCCTTCGTTCCGCCAGAGTCGGTCGGGCCCCCAATTCGTCACGAAGAGGTCGGGGTCGCCGTCGTTGTCGTAATCCCCGGAGCTCGCCCCACCACCCCCCCATGACTCGC
>CAYZGY010000652.1:0-4952 GCA_964478085.1 uncultured Planctomycetia bacterium | reverse complement strand
GTTGTACTTCTCCTCCGAGAAGTGGATCCCGGCGATCTTGTAACGCAGATCGTCACGCTTCGGGTACTCTTCGAGCTGCTCCTCGAGGTTCTTGAGGCGCGTCTCGAGGAACGAGCCGTCGGCCTTCGTCGTGATTTCGTGGACCTCTTGCGAGTCGACCTCGATCGTCTGGCAACCGGCGGAGATCGAGAGGACGACCACAGGCACGAGCGTCGAAATCAGGCGCAAGAGCGAGCTACGGTAGCAGATGCTGCTAAGCGTCATGGCGAGTGAAACCTCCTCTGCTGAAGACTGTCTCATCTTCGGCCGAGAAGGCTCCCGCCTTCGTCATTCCGCAAAAAAGAGGGCCGGAAAGGCGACTATTCGATAATTCCGTCGAATTCGCGGAACTCGGGCTCGCTCTCCATGCAGGCCTTCGCGGTCTCGAGGAGCCCGACGTATCCTTCGGTCTCCTGCGCGAGCTGCTCGTACGTGCTCTGCTGAGCCGGATCGAAGATCCGCGCGGTGCGCGCGGCACGCTCGTAGGCGTTGCGCCCCTCCGCCATGAAGTAGTCGACCGGCTCGGCGAATTTGACGACGATGCCGCCGACCTTCGAGATCATCGGCGAGGGCGCGAACCAATGCCCCCCACGGACGAGGCCCGGGAAGAATCCGCACATGAAGATAACGAAGTCACCGATGTAGCGGTTGACCTCGAGGCTGCGCTCCGGCCCCTCCTTCTCCTGCGCGAGATCGACCATCTCCGGGAGCTCCTCGAGACGACGATTCTCGGCGTCCTTGAGCCGGTAGATCCGATCGATGTGGACAAAGTCCGGCAGCAGCTCGTCGCTGAGGTGGGCAGCGACGCAGGGAGAGTAGAGCTCGCGGTACTCGCGAAACGCCTCTTCGACGCAGCGGACGAAGAGGGCTCGCAACGGGTGCTCCGCAGGGATACGGTGCGACATGCGATACCTCACGGCCGTAGATTCCGGGGAACAGGACCACTTCATCTTACCCCTCGATCCGGGCCTCGGCCGCCGAAAAGAGCTTCTCGGAACCGCCCAAATGTTCCGCTAACTCTTTCTAATCCAAGACTTACGGAAGTTCGAAGCGCGTCCGACGGCCCGGGTGGAGGAACGGCAGCTCCTGCTGGCCCGTCAGGACGCGACCGACGATGACGACGCTCCCCTCGAGCTCGGGCAGGGGCCTCAGCGCGATCAGATACCGGCCAGGACCGGCTTTCCCGGGCTGGTAGACGATCGTCCCCGCGAGGATCCGGCGGCTCGACGGCTCCCGTCGGCGCGGCAGATTCTCGAAGTCCGGATCCCGAGCCCCCGGCTCGACGATGACCGCGATCGGGTCGGCCGAGAGGTCGATGTGGGCCGGGTCGAGGTGCCCTCGACGGATCATCTCGAGCAGCCGGCCAACGTGCACGGGTGCTTCCTCGACGAAGAGCTCGAGGACGATCTCGAAGAGACCGTCCGAGTGAACGAGCACGCGCGGACCACGCGGCGCTGGATCGAGCACGGGGCGAAGACGCGCGATGCTGTTCGGTCCCTGACCCGAGACCTCACGGGGAGTGAGCGGCCGCGCGCCGAGAGCGGCCTCGAATCGTTCCTCGATCTGGCTCGCTCGTCCCGCCGCGAGATCTGTCCCCGCCGAGAGCAGCGCTTCGTGAATGGCGCGTACGAGGAGCACGGGCGTTCGATCGACATCGACTCCGTCTACCAAGAGGCGATCCGCCGTCGCGACGACGCATCGCTGGACGATCGCTCGCTGCCCCTCGTCGAGCACGCGAAAACGCCCCTCGCCCTTGCGGCGCAACCAGGACTCGAGCAGTCGCGCAGCTCCGAGACGACCACGCCACGGCCGATCCCCGTTCGAGAGCAGGGCGCACGCCTCCTCGAGACCACGAATCTCGTCGAAGAGCTCGAGCGCGCGCGTCGCGTGAAAGCCGACGAGGAAATTCACGTCGAGGACGGCGGTCACGCAGAGATCGCTGCGCTCCTGCGCGAGCTCCGGGCGAGCGGCGAGCGCCTGCATCGCGACCCACCGTACGCGTTCGTCCTCCCGCGCGTCGAACAGCTGGGCGAGAACCGTCAAGGGCACGCGGAGAGCCGGCCTGGCCGCGAGCACAAGAGCGCCCGCGAGCCGAACCTCGGCGTTCTCGTCGCGCAGAGCGTCGATGACGATGAGGGCTTCTTCCACCGAACGCCCATCTCCACCCTTCCACGCCGTTCGGGTCAGAGAGTGTATCGCGAGCGTGCGAAGATCCGGAGGCCCCTCCCGGGCCAGCCGGTGGAGTCGCGAGACGTCGATCGTCGGACGGCGCCAGATCATCGCCTCGACGAGCGCCCGTCGAACGTCGGGATCGGTCTCGACGTCGAAGCGATCGAAGAGGGGAGAGATCGTCTCCCACGTACGGACTCGACCGATCGCACGGGCGGCGTGCGCGCGCACGACCGGCTCGTCAGACGCGAGCGCTTTCACGACAGCGGTGGCGAAAGGCTTCTCGACTCCGGAGCTCTCCCAAGCCCGATCCTCTGCATCGTCGAGCGCCTTCACGAGCTCGATCCCGCGCTCGCTCAGCCGCTCGGGCTCGGAGCTGCAGCCACTCGCAAGCTGACCGAGCACGACCAGGGCGGCGAGAATGCGCGTGCTAATGGTTCGCGCCCGCCTCACCGTTCCCTCGGCGGATCTGCTGAATCTCCTCCAGCGGGTAGAAGCGGCCGTGATCGACTCCGGGACACTCGTCACCGATCTCCTCCCAATCCCCGCGCCTCTTGAGGTTCTCGGGCCAGAACGGAAAGGTGCGGCACTGCGTCGGCCGCGCCGGGTAAACCGTACAGCCGCTCTCGAAGAAGATGCAGTCGCCGTTCGGACGCTCCGTCAGCGAATAACGTCGCCCCACCTTGCGCAGGTAGCGTCTTCCGAACTCGTCGACCGAGATTCCGACCTGCTTCGCGAGCGCCTCGACCTCGTCCTTGTTGACCCAGACGTAACCCGGCGCGCCCGTGCAGCAGTCGCCGCACTGCGTGCAGGAGAACTTGAGCCCGTCTCGGTACCAAGGAGTCGAGGCAGCCATGCGGGAAGTGTCTCCGCGGGTCGCGGGTCTGTCAACGGCAGGCGCGGAATCCTGCTCCTTCCACGTCGCGGACAATCGTTCTGTTCGCGATGCACGACGCTGCGTATAATCTCGGGCGAAGACAAATGAACAAGACCGACGCGCACAGTACTCGCTCACGACTCGCCCTGACGACACTGCTTCTCCTTTTGCCTCTCGTCGTCCTGCCTCTGATGGCGACCGGCTGCTTCCATCGCGCGCTCGACATTCGCACGAATCCCGAAGGAGCGACGGTCAGCGTCAACGGAGAGGTCGTAGGACCGTCTCCTGTCGTGGTCCCGTTCGACTTCTACGGCATCTTCCACGTCGTCGCGCGGGCCGAGG
This sequence comes from uncultured Planctomycetia bacterium, assembly GCA_964478085.1. GTDB lineage: Bacteria > Planctomycetota > UBA8108 > UBA8108 > UBA8108 > CAYMLL01. Next base: position 1,525 of record CAYZGY010000652.1, on the reverse strand, counting down.
GGCACCTCTCGAGTCGCGTCGCGTACGACGCCGAGTCGCCCTGGTACTCGAGCTTTCCTCTCGACATCGTCGTCGAGCTCCTCCTTCCGTGGGCGGTCGACGACGTCCATCGAATCGATCTCGAGCTCGAGCCGCTGCCTGAGAAGCTCGACGGGAAGCAGGTCGACGAGGTTCGCGCGAAAGCGAAGGCGGAGCGCGAAGCGTTCCCTCGCGAAACGAACTGAAAAGATCATCGAAGAGAAGAAGATAATGTTCTCCAGCGATCCAGGCACGCTCGACTGGTTTCGCGGTCGACGCGTGACCGTGATGGGACTCGGCGCCTTCGGCGGCGGCCGCGGTGTCACGGAGTTCCTCTGCGCGCAGGGCGCCGAGGTCACCGTCACCGACCACCTGCCCGAAGAGAAGCTCGCGAAGAGCGTCGCGGAGCTGAGCCATCTTCCCGTCCGTTTCGTCCTCGGTGAGCATCGCGACGAAGATCTCTTCACGGCCGAGCTCGTCGTCGTCAACCCCGCCGTCCCACGCACAGCGAAGCTCGTCCAGCGCATGGCGGCGGAAGGCGTCCGGCTCGAGACGGAGATGAACCTCTTCTTCAAGCACTGCCGCGGACGCATCTGCGGAATCACGGGATCGAACGGCAAGACGACGACGTCCTATCTCACGGCAGCGATGGCCGAAGCGGGCATGGTTGGACGCAAGGTTCGGCTCGGCGGCAATCTCGGCCGCTCGCTGCTTCCGGACGTCACGAAGATCGAAGCGGACGACTGGGTCATCCTCGAGCTCTCGAGCTTTCAGCTCGAAGACTTGCGCGGCATCGAGCGACGCCCCGAGATCTCGATAGTCGTCAACGTCACCCCGAACCACCTCGATCGTCACGGAACGTTCGAGGACTACGCCGCGGCGAAGCGCGAGATCTTGAACGACGCCGCGGAGACCGCGGAGCTCAACCTCGCCGTGCTCAACCTCGACGATGACGTCTGCGCCGAGTGGGCACGATCGGCGACACGCGAGGTGCTCGGCGTCTCGACGCGCGAAGACGAGCCGACGAAGCGAGTCTTCATCGATCTCGCACGCGGTCTCGCGAGCATGTCGCAAGACGGACGTCCCCTCGTCGATCGCGATGACCTGCGACTGGTCGGCGACTTCAACTTCGTCAACGCCTCGCTCGCCGCGACGGCCGCACGCGCGATGGGGGCGAGCCCGAAGGCGATCGCGTCGGCCCTGCGCGAGTTCCGCGGCGTCGCTCATCGACTCGAGCACGTCGCCGAGCAGGACGGCGTGACGTACCTCAACGACTCGATCGCGACGACGCCCGAGTCGACGATCGCCGCCCTTCGCGCGCTGGGGCCGAGCGTGGTCCTCATCGCGGGCGGCGCGAGCAAGGGTTGCTCGTGGGACGAGCTCGCGCGTGCCGTCGTCGAGCACGCTCGAGCAGCGGTGCTGATCGGCCAGACCGCGCCCGACATCGAGGCCGCGATCGTCGCGGCGGGAGGCGCCGATCGCGTCCACCGTGTCGAGACGCTCTCCG
>CAYZGY010000651.1:0-4969 GCA_964478085.1 uncultured Planctomycetia bacterium | reverse complement strand
GCATCTCGGCTCGAGGCGAAGATCGACGACCTTCACGACAAGCTCGAGTCGACCGCCTTTGCTGACTCGGGAGAGATCTATTTCGAGCTGGCGGGAGCGCTTCGGGAGGCGAAAAAGGTCGGCATTGCGTCTGAAATGCTTCTGCTCGCGAGTGGCCTCGCACCAGAGAGCGCGAAGATCACGAAGGCCGTCATCCCCCTCGTCCGTCGTAAGGATGACATCTTCGTCCGTCTGCGCTTCCTGCGGCGTCTCGTCGATCTCGAGCCCGACAGCGTGAGCGCGATGCACGACCTCGCAGAAATCTACACCAAGCTCCACATCCGTCTCGCCGCCGCCGCGCGGCGCGGCCCGCGACTCCACGCGCGTGAAGCGAGTGAGAAGTCGTACGTCATCCGCGTTCGTGCGGCGAGTCTTCTCGGCAAGACGGAGAAGGCCGTGACGATCGCACGCGAGGGACTCGCGGAGTTTCCGGGAAGCGCAGAGCTCGGGAAGTTCGCGTCAGACGCGAAATAGCGATACCACTCCTGCCTTGCTCACGACCGCGAACTCGTTGCGGTGTCGCGTCGCGAGGCCGTCGAGGATCTCGGACTTGTCCTCGGTCGGGCGGAAGTCGCGAATCTTGCGAATCGTCTCGCCGTCTGTCTCGTAGACGCGCCCTTCGAGGTTGTTTGTCGCGACGATGAGCCCCGAGCGCGTGATGGTCACGCGCAGACGGTGGAGATCTGCCGCGAAGAAGACGTGCTCGCGATCGAGCTCGGCAGAGAAGTAGCACGTTCCTCCTCCGTCGGGTTTGACGACGACGAAAATCGAGTCCGCGCCGGGCGCCGATGCGCGCGCTTGGCTCGCTTCGAGCGGCGGCTCGAAGGGCGCGCAGAAGGTCCCGAACGCGCTCGTCTTTCAGAAAATCTGGCTGCTCCCCGACCAGATGTATCACGACGTCCGCGACGTGCGTACGGCCGACGACGCCGTGCTGACGATCCGGCTGATGGTCTTCTTCGAGATTGTCGACATCGAGCAGATGCTCGACACGACCCACGACCCGATCGGCGATTTCGTCAACGCGGCGACCTCGGATGTCGTCGAGCTCACGGGTAAGCACGAGTTCGAGTCGTTCAAGAAGAACACCGAGAAGCTCAACGAGCTCGAGACCTACAAGCAGCTAATCGTTCGCGTGATCGAGCTTCGCGGCTCGGGCGGAAACGGCATGCACGTGCATCTCGACGAGGCATCGACGAACGGGGGATCGGCACCTCGCTCGAGGATTCCGTCGACCGCGCCAGGGGGCGGCGATGTCGAGGAGTGATTCGGCCGGCTTTTCGGTTCTGCGACCCGGCGTCGACCGATAGAGTGGATTCTTCGAGAGACGAGGTTTCGGAGGGTCCCGTTCTTGCGCTGTTCTCGGTTGCCTGAATCCATCGCGTTCGTCGCGAGCGTACTCGTAGTCCTTTCGTTCGCTGCTGCGCCGCTTTTCGGCGGGCCGGCACGTACGATTCGACTGCGCGTTCTCACGCTCAACGTGCACGGTGGTGCCGAGTCGGACGCGACGCGCATCGGCGAGTTTCTTGCGAAGACAGGTGCCGACATCGTCTCGCTGCAGGAGGTGCCCGATCTCGAGTACCGCGATCGTGTCGCGGAGGTCGGGGGGTACGAGCACGCGACGGGCATCGATCGATTCAAGACGATCCTCTCTCGGGTTCCCATCGACAAGGAGGAGGTCATCCGACTCGTCGACAGTCGCAGCTTGATTCGCGTCGCATTGCGTGTCGAAGGGATTCCCCTGTCGATCTACGGTGTTCACAATTCGTGGGACGCTGCGGGTGACCGGCAGGCGCGTCATATCGTCGACGAGGTCATCCCGGCGGACGAGAATCCCCGGAAGCTCTTCCTCGGCGACTTCAACGATGAGCACTACTCGACGCAGAGCACGATTCTCGAGAGTGAACTGTGCGACGCGTGGACGGATCTCGGCGTACGTCCGAGCTCTCGCGTGACGTGGCCGTCGACGGGTTTCGGGGGCAGCGAGGGAGCTCAGCTCATCGATCTTCTCCTCTACGCTCCCGAGTCCGGAATCGTTCCGGTCGCGGGCGAGATTCTAGATGAGGTGCGCGTCCTCTCAGACCATCGGGCGGCGGTGTTCGATCTCGAGATCAGCGATCCGATCGTGGTCGAGCCTCCGCAGAGCTTTGTCGTCGACACGAATCTCGGTGACTCGATGATCGAGCTCCGCTTCGACCGTGAGCTAGACGTCGAGAGTGCGCAGAACGTCGAGCGCTACACGGTCGAGCGAATCGATTCGGCGGGAGAACCGATCCGAGTATCGATCGAAGGTGCGATCGTCGATCGCTTTCGGCGGCGCGTGCGGCTTTCGACCGGAGTCCACGAGGACGGTGCGCGTTATCGCGTGATCGTCACCGGAGTCGCGTCGCGTGGCGGAGTCGAGGCGACAGAGCAGCTCGCACGCGAGTACCGTTATGTTCGCAACCTCCTTCGTGATCCGGGAGCCGAGGGTGACCTCGACGATTGGGCGATCACGGGCGGGGGCAAAGCGTACGCGGAGCTGAGGCAGTTGACGCCGTACGTGGGCGATGCCTTCTTCGCGGGTGGGGAGCGCGACGAGGACACACGCTTTGTGCAGGAGATCGACCTTTCGCCCTTCGACGAAGAGATCGACTCGGGGCGCGGTCGATTGCGGCTCGCCGCGCACCTTGCGACGGGTTACACGACCTTTGCGAATGGAGAGGGACAGCTCGAGCCGTACGATCCCGCGGAGATGATCATCGAGGTCTTCGACGAGTCGGGCGAGCGTGTGGTCGCGGAGACTTCGAGCGGCAAGTTCGACACGCTTTACTGGTATCCCTATCGCGATGCGATCGATCTTCCCCGTGGCTCCCGACGAGCGCGCATCTCGCTTCGGGGGAAGCGAGTCAACGTGGTCGGAGGCATTCAGAACGACGCGGCGTTCGACGCTGTCTTCGCAGGGTTCGAGCAACTCGATTTCGCGCACGGTATCGTCGGGCCGAATCTGATCGTCAATCCCGGCGCCGAGAGCGAGGATCTCTCCGGGTGGACCGGGGCGGCTCGGCGCGCGCTCGACGGTGCGCTCGTGACGCGGTCGAAGGTCATCGCGCGAAGCGGTGACGCGATATTCTTCGTCTTTCAGTCGGGCGCGCGCGACGGCGTTTGGCTCACTCAGTCGGTCGACTTGTCGGCGCGGGACGAAGACGAGGCGGATCATCTTCGCTGGCGCGTGGCGATACGCGCCTTCGGCAGGCGAGACCTCAGCGCAGGGCGATTTCGCATCTTTGACGCGAACGGCGAGCTCCTCGAAGAGATGCTCAGTGACGAGTGGGGCTTCGCCGAGTGGCGTGAGGTCGGTGGAGTCCTTCGGATTCCGGATGGCGCCGTGCGAGCCGAGATCGCTGTGGGCGGGCGGTTCGCGAACGGTACCTTCGCCGATGATTTCGTGCTGCAGGTCGTCGGCGGCCCTGCGGGCGAGCGATGGTTCGAGCGGGGGGACGTCGATCGAGACGGGCGCTACTCGGTGAGCGACGCGGTGGCCGTTTTGCTCCGGCGTTTCGGCCCGGGCGATTTCGTGATTCCTTGTGACGACGCTGCGGATGTCGACGACGACGGAAGCATCGCGGTTGCGGATGCCATCGGTCTCCTTCATCATGTTTTTCGCCGAGGCCCGGCGCCTCCCGCGCCGCGGCTCGGCCAACCCGGGCGTGACCCGACCGAAGACGCGCTCGGTTGCGAGAACTGACGCGCAAACACGAGACAGGAACGTGGACATCATCATTCGAGAAGCGGACCTCGAGAATCCCGAGGACGCCGCGGCGGTCGTCGCCGCCATCGACTCCTACGCGAATACGAAGAACGGCCAGGACGCCCCGATTTCCGACGAGGCGCGCGAGAACATCGCGCGTGGGCTCGCGGATCACCCGAGCGCGTTCGTGCTGCTCGGCTTTGCCGATGGGAGGCCCGCCGGCATCGCCGTCTGCCTGATCGGATACTCGACCTTTGTCGCGAAGCCGCTCGTCAACATCCACGACATCGCCGTTCTCCCCGAGTTTCGAGGCCGAGGTCTCGGCTCTGCCCTTCTTCGTGGAGTCGCCGATCGTGCTCGTGAGCTCGGATGCTGCAAGGTGACCCTCGAAGTGCACGAGTCGAACGACGGAGCCCGACGACTCTACGAGCGCGAAGGCTTTGTCTCGGGCTACGGATTCTCCGTTTCGTACTCGATGCAAAAGAAGCTCTGACGGTGGTCGTCGGAGCCAAGACCGTCTCTTCACCACGAACACGCCGAAGCGCGAAAGGAGCATGCCCAGTGAATCTCAGAGTGATCTCTCCGCGTCCTCGAACGACCGTGAAAGAGCAGCCTCGCCTCTTCAGGCCCTCCGTCGCGTCGAGCGACTGATCTCGAGTCGCGAGTATCGCGATTCCGAGAGACGATTCTTCGTCGAGGGCGTCCGCAACTTCGTCTCGGCAGTGGACGAGGGGCTCTCGATCGACACGATCCTCTACAGCGAGACTCTCGCAGTGTCGAGCGTCGCCCGGATTCTCACACGCCGAATGCGTCGTGGGGGTGTCCGACTCGTTTCCGTAACTCCCCGCTGCGCTCCGAGCGGCGATCGTCCCGAACAGGGTTACAATTCGCGCTGTGCGAGCTAACGAGGTTTTCATCAGTCACAACGGTCGACCCAGTCGTTGGGTGAGACAGCTCGTTCGGCAGCTGCGAGCTCGCCATCTTCGCATCTCCCTCGTCATCCTTCAACTCTTCGCTTTCCTCATGTGCCTGCACGAATAAATCATCTTGGGACCTCATCCTCATACCTTCTTCTTCAATCATGTCCCGAGCATGCTCATTGTACGATTCTTCAACGTTCTGATTGGCTTGTGCTTCTTTTCTTTTCTTTCTCCCATCTTCTTCCTCAATCTTATCAGCGATTTTGCGATTGATTCTTTCATC
>CAYZGY010000650.1:0-5021 GCA_964478085.1 uncultured Planctomycetia bacterium | reverse complement strand
CGCCCCGTGCCGAGGAGACGCTCCGAGAAGCCGTCATTCGCAAGAATCGCCTCTGGGTTCGCTACTGGCGCCCGAAGAACTGGGCGTTCCTTCGCGGCGATCGCGATCACGTCGCGTTCAGTCGCGATCCGAAGGATCCCGAGCGTCGAGCATTCGCCGAAGAGCTCGAGAGATTCCGAACGCTCATCGACGAAGCGGACGAGGAGATTCGACTTCTCGCCAGCGGCCGTTCGTACGAGCGTTCGTCCGTCGACGATCCAGCGGAAGATTCTTCGAGCCGTCGAGACGACCCCGTCGCCGACCTGCGCGCATTCGAGCCGCTCGAAGGATTCGAGGTCAGCCTCTTCGCCAGCGAGCGTGACGGTGTGGCGAATCCGATTCAGCTGCGCTGGGACACTGCGGGACGACTCTACGTCGTGACGAGCACCGTCTACCCGCAGATCGCTCCGGGACAAGAGCCCGACGACAAGATCATCGTCCTCGAGGATCGCGACGGCGATGGGCGTGCGGACCGCTCGACAGTCTTCGCGCGTGACCTCGACATGCCCCAGGGACTCGAGCTGGGCCACGGCGGAGTCTGGGTCGGGTCCGGCACGGATCTGCTCTTTCTTCGTGATCACGACGGTGACCTGCGCGCCGACGAGCGCCGCGTCGTACTCTCAGGATTCGGCACGGGCGACTCGCACCAGCTCATCAACTCGTTCGTCTGGGGACCCGACGGCGCGCTCTACATCTCGCAAGGTCTCCACATCTTCTCGCGCATCGAGACAGCGTGGGGTGTCGAGCGTCTCGACTCGGCAGGCCTTTGGCGATATCGCCCCAGACGAGGACGGCTCGATGGATTCTTCGGTCGCAAGGTCGCGCCTCACAATCCCTGGGGTCTCGTCTTCGACGACTTCGGCCAGCCGATCTGGACGGCGGGAAACGGCCACGGAATCTACTGGCCCGTCCCGGCGATGATTCGTACGGATCACTTCATCGAGCTTCCCGCGATCCATCGACGCTTCAAGCACGCCGGCGCCGATCTCATCGACGGCCGACTCTTTCCCGAGAACATGCACGGCCAGCTCATCACCGGCGGCTACAAGATCAACTCGATTCTTCGATTCACCGTCGACGACAGCGGCACGTCACCGCGGGTCCGACTGCTCGAGCCCCTCGTCAAGTCGAAGAGGAAGACGTTCCGTCCGGTCGACGTCAAAGTGGGTCCGGATGGAGCCGTTTGGATCTGCGATTGGCACAACACGATCGTCGACCACTACGGCAACTCGTTTCGTCATCCCGATCGCGACAAGACGCACGGGCGCATCTGGCGTGTCACACCAAAAGGGAAAGCTCGCGCCACATCGAACCCGCCGATTGCGAAGTCGAGCGTGACTGCGCTGCTCGACACGATCGAAACCGGAAATCGCTGGGAGCGAAACCAGTCGAGACGAGAGATCGAGACGATCGACGAGAAGATCGTCGTTCCCGCCCTCCGAACCTGGACGAAGCGCTTCGACGAAACCGAGCGAACTCACAGTCGCTATCTCATCGACGCGCTCGGCCTTCACGAGATGCTCGAAATCGTCGACGAGGGCCTCCTTCGACGCATGCTGCGCTCTCCCGATCGACGCGTTCGCGCCTACGCGACGCGCGCGATCGGTCACTGGCACGATCGTCTCTCGAATCCGCTCTCACTTCTCGAGGCTCGGATCCGAGACGACGATGCTCGAGTTCGCATCGAAGCGATCGTCGCAGCGTCGTACGTGCCCGAGGCGAAGTCGGTCGAAGTCGTGCTGCGCGCGTTCGAGCGCCCCGTGAGCCCCGAGGCGAAACACGCGGTCACTCGCGCCGTCCGAGCGCTCGAACGATACTGGCGCCCCGCGCTCACGAAGGGCGACCTCGTCGTTGATCCTTCCTCACCCGGCTTCGAGCTTCTCACGGGCGGACGACGCCCGAAGGACGACGTGAAGGAGCTTTGGGCGATCGTCCTCGAGTCATCGCCACCGCCCGCCGAGCTCGAGAGCGCGCTACGGTCGCTCGCCGACGTCTTGCGATTCGATCGAAAGACGTCCCCGCCACCCCGAGCGATCGACGCTCTGCGCAAGCGACTGTCCCAAGACGACGCAGGGGTTCGGCTCGCTGCTGCAAAGCTCGCGGGCGTTCTCGGGCTCGACGACCTGGCGAAGGACCTCGAGACACTTTCCCGCGAGGATCATCGAGCGCTCCGCGCCCTCGCGGATGTCGATCTCGTCAGCGCTGCGTCGATCGCGAGGGAAGCTCTTCGAGAACCGAGACCCGAGAGCGAGATCGACCGACTCCTACGTGCGTTTCTCCCGCAGCGTGAAGGAACGAAGAAGCTCGCGACGGCGCTCGAGAGTAGTAAGCTCCCCGCCGACAACGCGAAGCTCCTCTTGCGCTCGCTTCGCGCGATCGGCCGGAACGACACCGAGCTCACGACGACGCTGACTCGCCTCGTCGACGAACGCACGCACCAGCCGGAGTTCGACGAGAAGCTCCTCGCGTCGTACGTCGCGAAGGCCCGCTCGAACGGTGACGCGCGGCGCGGCGAGACGATCTTCCGCCATCCGGATCTCGCTTGCGCGCGCTGCCACGCGCTCGGCGGCGCGGGCGGGACGCTCGGTCCGGATCTCAGCGCGGTCGGAACAGGCCTCTCGCTGGAGCAGATCGTCGAGTCGGTCGTCTGGCCTGCGCGCCAGGTCAAAGAGGGCTACCAAGCGAGCGTCATCGTCACGAAGACGGGCGAGGTCCTTCACGGCTATGAGGTGACGGGCGAGAAGGACCGCGTCTTGGTACGTACAGTGACGGATCCGAAACCACGTTGGCTCCCGCGCGACTCGATCGCCCAGTCGACCCAGGGAGCGACCTTGATGCCGGACGGCCTCCTCTCGCCGCTCACCGAAGGCGAGACGGCAGACCTCTTCGCGTTTCTCTCTCAGCTCGGCAGGCCGGGTGCGTTTCGCGTTCCCGCGGCCGAGTTCGTGCGCACCTGGGAAGTACGAGACGCAAGAACGGATCGCTGGAAGGAGCTCTACGCTACGGTATCGGGGCACCTTCCGGTCGACGAGCTACGCCAACTTGCGGAAGAGGGATCGAGCCTCATCGATCTTCGCTTCGGCGTCGAGTCGCTCCGATCGAGACTCGACCAGCTCGCCTTCGAAGCGAACGCCTCCGCGCGAATCACGAGCGCCGACAACCCGGTCCGCCTCACGTCGGACAAGGACCAGGTTCGAATTACGATCGACTTGCGAAAGCTCCCGAAGGCGGGCCTCCGCTGCCGCATCGAGCCCCTCACCCCTTCGCCGCCGCCTCGCCCGCCTTCCGGCCGCTCACCCAAGCCCAAAGGAAGTTGAAGCCACCGATACGGCCGATGACGTCGACGATCTCGCCAGCGAAATAGAGCCCCGGAATCTTTCGACTCTCGAGCGTCTTCGTCGCGAGCTCGGACAGCGGTACACCGCCCGCCGTCACCTCCGCCGTACGGTAACCCTCGTTGCCGCTGACCCCGAGGTCGCAAGCCTCGAGCTCCCGCACGATCGCCTGACGTGCGGACTTCGAGAGATCGCCGAGCTTCGTCTCGACGTCGACGCCCGCCCGACGAATCAATCCCTCGGCAAGTCGTCGCGGGAGCACTTCGCGAACGACGGTGCTGACACTGCGCTTGCCGCCGAGCTTGAGAAGATCGTCCCAAGCGGGAGCGTCGTCGCCCCGCCACCGCACCTCGAGATGCACCGAGTCGCCGCCGCTCGCAGCGCGCGCGACGTGCCGACTCATGTCGAGGACGACCGGCCCGCTGAAGCCACGGTGCGTGAAGAGAAAATCGCCTTGGCGCTCCTCGATCGTCTTGCCGTTGGCCGTGCGCGCCGAAATCTTCGCGACGAGACTGATCCCGGCGAGCTCGCGCCACCACGCCTCGGCCGAGCCGAGCGGGACGAGCGCCGGGTAGGTCGGCTCGATCTCGTGTCCGAACGCCTTCGCCAGCTCGAAGCCGCCGCCGTCGCTTCCCGTCTTCGGTAGGGACAGCCCGCCCGTCGCGAGGATCACCTTCGCCGCGCGGAGCACCTCCCCTTCGCCCGACTCGAGCTCGAAGCAGTCTTCTGCCCGACGCGCAGCGACAACGCGAAAGGGCGCGCGAAGCTCGACTCCGAGTCGCTCTCGCTCCGCCATGAGCGCGGCGACGACATCCTGCGCTCGATCGCTCTTCGGGAAAACCTTCCCCGTGTCCTCCTCGATGTAGAGCGGCACGTCGAGCTCATCCTCGAAGAACGAACGCACCTCCGCGAGCGGCCACGAGAAGAGCACGTTGCGCATCGCGCGCGGAGAGCCGTGCGTGTGGAAGTCGCTGAGATCGACGACCGAGGGCAGGATATTGCAGCGCCCGCCACCGCTGACTCGAATCTTCGCACCGGGCTTCGCCTTCGTCTCGATGAGGACGACTCGCGCTCCCGCCCTCGCGGCGAAGATCGCGGCCGCGAGCCCGGCGGCTCCTGCACCGATGACGGCGATGGGCTGGTTCGAGCTCGACTCAGACACGGTCCGCCGGAAATGCGATGACTTCGTCGATGCTCGAGGCCCCGCACGCGAGCATGACGACGCGGTCGAAACCGAGAGCGACGCCCGAGCAATCCGGCAGGCCGGCTTCGAGCGCCTCGAGAAAGAGCTCGTCGATCGGTAAGGCCGATTTTCCGTCCGCGACACGCTGCTCGTTGGCCTCGACGAAGCGCGCACGCTGCTCGCTCGCGTCGAGAAGCTCGCGGTATCCGTTACAAAGCTCGACTCCGTCGATGTAGAGCTCGAAGCGCTCGCCGACGCCAGGGTCCTCGGGCTTCAGGCGAGAGAGTGCCGCCTGCGAGGCAGGGTAGTCGTGGACGAAGGTGAGCGAATCGCGACCGAGCTTCGGCTGGATCGCGGCCACGAGGATCAGGTCGAGAAGATCGTCGCGATCAGTGATCGAGTCGAGATCCTCGGGAAGCGAGAGTGACTCCGACTCTCCGGATTCGATCGCGCGCGCGGCGGCG
>CAYZGY010000649.1:0-5025 GCA_964478085.1 uncultured Planctomycetia bacterium | reverse complement strand
AGCAGATCTCGACCCCACGTGAGCGTCAGGTCGCAGCGGCACTCATCGAGGATGCTCTCGAGCGCTGGTTGCCTTCGGTCCGTGTCGATCGTGTCGACGTGGTCGACGTCGGGGCGGATCGGCTCGTGATCTCTGTCCGCGCGAACGGAGAGCCGGACGCCGAGTACGTCGAGATCGAGCGCTTGCGCCTCTGAGCCAAGAGAAAGCAGACACCTCTGAACGATGGTCAAGAAGGAAGTCGGACTCCGAGAACACGAAGTCTTGCGGCGACTCGACGCCGAGATCGGGCGACGACTACCGCAGTGGCGGGAGCGTGGCGCCGAGGATCCCGCGCGGGTCTTGCTCGAGACGTTCGCGTTACGCCTCGCCGAGCTCGACGGTCGCGTCGAAGAGCTCTCGGGTGAATTGCTGCCGCGACTCTTGAGCGCCCTCGGGGAGGAGCCACTCTGGCCGCGTCCCGCGCGAACGGTCCTGCGGCTTCATGCCTCGGACGACGCCGGCGAGGCGATTCGCGTTCCCGCTGGAACGGGCGTAACGAGCCATCGTGTCCGAAATCAACAAGGAGGCACCAGCTCGAGCGCGGACGGTCTCGACCAGCGACTCTATTTCGAGACGGCGGCCGACGCCTGGGTGACTCCCGCGAAGCTCGAAGCGGCTCTCGTCCTCGAGGGCGAGTCCGTTCGAGACGTGCCGATCGAGCGTGACCGGGCGGACGCCGTTCTCTTCGAGGCGGACCGCTTGCGACGTTTCTTGCTCCTCGGAGACCCTGCCTGGAATCTGATCCAGGGGCAGCGAGGCGACATCATCCTCGAGTGGCCCGAGTCTCCGCCGATCGTCGCGGACGGTGACTGGGAGTACAGCGTCGGCACGGGCTGGCGACTCTTGCCCGTCGATTTTTCGGAGACGACCGACTCGGGCGGAGAGCGCCTCTTGCGCATGCGCATCACGGGGCCGCTTCCCGATTTGACACGGCGCGTGATCGAAGGCGCCGAGATTCCGTGGTTTCGCCTCTCGCTCGATTCCGGCGGGCGTGCGACGCTTCCCGTCCCGACGATCGCGTGGTTGCCGAAGTCAGGTCGCGTTGCGGGTACGAAGGGGACAGATTCAGATGGCGGGGGAAGGGCGGTCGCGCGCCTCTTTCTCGAGTCGGGCGAGTCGTACGAGGATGTCTCGTTCAGCGACGTCGGCCGTGTCGCGAGCCGTCCGATCGGCGCGGCGTGGCAACCGACCGTGTACTTCGGCTGGGATCGCGCCTCCGCCGGCTCACTCTGCTGGATGGCGTCCGGGCGAACGGAAAGGACCGGCGAGGCCTGCGGTTCGCGCGAGGCACCCCGCCTCGTTTGGGAGTATTCCGCGTTTCGAGAGTTTCGTCCGCTCGACGTCGACGATCAAAGTCGATCTTTCACTCGTCCCGGGACGATCGGTTGGTCGCAACCCGATGATTGGGCGAGCGCCGAGCGTTTCGGGCGTGACCTCTTCTGGATCCGCGCACGTTGGGTCGGGGGGGCGTACCTCGAGAGGCCGCGCGTCGACGGAGTTTGGCCTTCGGCGGTCGAGATCATCGAGGGGCGGGAGCGTATCGATCATTCCTTGCGTCTCGTGTTCGATCAGGTCACTCAGCCGTCAGGAGATGCGCGATCACGCTCTGCGAAGATTCCGGAGCCCGCCGAGGGAGCCTTCTCGCGTTTCGACCGACTCGAGGTGTCCGACTCGTCCGTTGGAGCGGGCGGGTGGCGCTCGTTCGTTCACGCCGAGGATGAGCTCGACGTGCCCGGGACGTTCCGCCTTCGCCGCGAGATCGACGGAGCGGTGAGCGTCCGCGTCACGCCGGCGCCTTCGGGGGCGGTCGAGGCGAAGGTGCCGCGCCTGCGTGTCGGTCTCCGTCGAGCTGCGAGTCGAGCAGGGGAGGGCAAGAACAGCGCGAGCACGGAGGTACCCGCGGGAACTCTCGACGTTCTCGAGGTCGATACGGAGCGAGAGTTTCGCAGCCTCTCGCGCGTCTCGCAGCCGCTCGATTCGTGGGGCGGTCGAGCGATCGAGTCGCCGGACGAATTCTACCGCCGCGTCGATGCGGGGCGGCGATCAGCGCACCGTGCTGTGACCGTCGCCGACTATCGGGCGCTCGTTCGTTTTTCGGATTCCGGGATCGGCCGCGTCGAGGTCGTGACATCGCGCAGGCGACCCTCCGAGGTCTGGATCGTCGTGTTTTCGGCAGCGCGTGGCGGCGACGGGCCGGGCGAGGAGGTCTCGTCGTTCTCGCCGCGGCGTCTCGCGCTTCTCGGAGAGTTTCTCGAGGAGCGATCTTCCCTCGGGACCGTCGTCCGGGTCGTCGAGCCGATCCGCGTGCCGTTCCGCTTGTCCGTGAGTTTCGCTGGGAGGGGCCAAGCGGGGGAACGTCGTGAGATGCTCTCGCAGGAAGAGTCTCGCGACATCGAGAGGCTCGAGCGAGAGATTCGATCCTGGCTCTCGCCGCTCTCCGGTGGAAGCGACGGCCGTGGCGTGGCCCTTGCTTCGCTCTTCGACGAGCGGCCGATCGTCGAGCGGCTTCGAAGGTTCGACTGGGGGGGCTCCAGCGAAGGGCGCGTTCGGTGTCACGTGACGAGCGAGCTCGGGGACGAGGTGGAGCTCGACGTCGCGATCGGTATACCGAGTCTCGCGAGTGTCGACGTTTCGTTCCACGAAGACGGAGTCGAGCGCGAGGAACCGAACAATGAAGTTTCGGAGCACGAGGTCTCGAATCGCGATGCTCCGGAACGGGAGGTGCCAGGGTCGTGAGCGAACCGGTCGACACCTCTCTCTTGCGCAGGCTGCCGCGTCTCTACCGTCGTGACGGCGGGCGAGTGCTCGACGGATTCGTGGCGATCGCTCAGTCTCTGGTCGACCGTCTCGAGTCGGCGATCGGAGAAGCCACGACCGATAAGATCCTCGCGGATCTCGAGAGTCGCGGCATCGCCGTGGGGTCGTCACGCTCGAGTCTGGCGACCGCTCGAGATCTGCGCCGTGAGATTTCCGGCTCTTTGCCGCAGCCACTGATTTGGCACGGTCGCTACCTCGATCGCGCGGTCTCCGCGGACTTGATCGTGCGCGAGCCGGTCTTCGGACGTTCCGCGATTCTCGCGTGGGTGAGAAGCGATCTGAGCTCGCCAGAGGCTCGCGAGGCCCTCGCGCTCGGGGAGGCTCCCAAGGGCGGGCGTGAGATCGACGTGGCGCTCGCCGAGCGTCTCGATCTCGATACCGCGTCGCTCGCGGCGGGCGTCGAGCTTCAGGCCGTCCTCCTCGAGAATCGTCCGACCTGTCGTGTTCCGATACCGGGCATGCGGCTCGTGGGTTCGATCTTTTGGGAGCATGGCGGTTTTTGGGAACAGAGGGGGGCGACGGAGGGGCGAGCCGGGTCGACCGCGGATAGCTTCGCGTCGGCAGAATTGTCTAACGATCGTGCAATTGACCGAACGTAAGCCGCAAGAATCGCGGTTCTTTCGCCGACTCAGGAATGGGGACCCGGAGTCCCTCGGTTTGGCAGAGATGTGCGTGAAGCTCCCCGGAGCTTCGTGGGCCGCTCGCGTTCTGTACTCGAGTGCGGCCGGTGACGACCGGCAGGTTGGCGTCGATGATTCGCGTTCACGCGGTTACGGACATTGGACAGGTTCGCGAGGAGAATCAGGACTCGATCCTGATCTTCGAGCCGGACGATCCGCAGATCCGCCGCCGTCAAGGGACGCTGCTCGTCGTCGCCGACGGAATGGGAGGCCTCGAGGACGGAAAGGTCGCGAGCCAGATCGCGATCGACGCGATTCTCGAGACGTACTACGCCGTCGAGGGAGAGGCTTGCGAAGCCATCGTCGAGGCCGTCCAGGAGGCGAACCGCCGCATCTTCGATCACGCGATCGAGCATGGCGGCGGCAACCCGATGGGCTCGACGTGTACCGCGCTCGTGATCCTCGAGCATTACGCGTGCATCGCGCAGGTCGGTGACAGTCGCGCGTACCTTTACCACAAGGGCCAGATTCGCCAGGTGACCCGCGATCACTCGCTCGTTCGCGAGCTCGTCGATCGTGGCGAGCTCGATCCGCGTTCGGTCCAGTACTCTTTCCATCGAAACGTGCTGACGCGCGGACTCGGCCTCAAGGAGGAGGTCGAGGTCGACCTCTTCGAGCTCTCGGATCTCTGCGACGGCGACATGCTTCTCGTCTCTTCGGACGGTCTGCACGAGCTCATCGAGGACGACGAGTTCGTCGAAGGCATCGAGCGCTTCGGCGATCAGTTGACGCCGCTCTGCAACCATTTCGTCGACATGGCGAACAGTCGCGGAGGCACGGACAACATCTCGCTCGGCGCAGCGTTGATGGGCGAGTTCGTTCCGCGCGTCGAAGGGGCGAGCTCCGGACGGAGTCAGGAGTCGAGTGAGACCGAGAGCACGCTGCCCCAGCGTTTCGGTTGCCTCGTGCCCCTCGCGTTGATCCTCAGCTTCTGTGTCGGAGTCTTTGCGACACTTCTTCTCGTCGACCACTCGACGACTTCCGCTCGACAAGCGACGGTCGAACGACTTCACGACCTCCTTCGGTCCGTCCGCCGCGGCGAGACCGGGGACAGCGAGGCCGTCCGCGCGCTGGAAGAGATCGTCGAGGTTGAAGACGAGCGCTGACGGACACTCGTAAGGGCCGCCAGCGCTCGGCTCGTTCGAATTCGTGCTGCCCCCTCAGGAGCGACTCCTATTCGAGGTTTACTGCTCCTCGAGCAGTCCCGGCCCGTTACAGTCGGGATGCGGCGTCTCGCAACCGAGATCGACCGAGGGGTTGTTGTCGTCCAGGAGCTCGCACGCGGGCTTCCCGTCGATCCAGCCGAACGGCGGGGCCGTTCCTTGGAACAGGAACGTGAGGATGTAGACCGCGTCCGTCAGCTGCAGCGTACCGGAGTCATCCACGTCACACGCTGCCGCGCACTGCCGTGCCCCACCCCCCGTGAAGAGGAAGTCGAGCAGGAAGATCGCGTCCGTCAGCTGCGGACTGATGGCCAGCGGGTTCGCAC
>CAYZGY010000648.1:4109-5041 GCA_964478085.1 uncultured Planctomycetia bacterium | reverse complement strand
CGCGTGTCAGGCCAGGGCTGTAGAATTCGCGGACGCGGAAGCCAGCGGGTCGAGATCTCGTTCATCCTCTTCCACGTGATCTTGCTTTTGTGACTTCGACGCCGAAGCGTCTTTAGCCAACAGCGGACCACCTGAGTTCGGAAAGACTCGAGAGCACGACTGTTGGTCGGCACGGCGTGGCACGCGAAGTGACCGCTGTAGCGGTCGCGGTTTCTTGGACACAAGTCTGCGCGTCATCGAAGTCGAATCGGATGGCGCCCTGGCCCGCGCCCCCGCCTCTCGGAGGGAACCAGCTGCGCAGGTTCCCCCGAGCCCCTTCCTTGCGATTCCGCGCTCCGCGCGGCCCGGCGGAGAGACAGGAAGGACAGTTCCTGTCCCTCCTTGAATCGACGCGCTTCGCACGACTGATTCTCTTGAGCGAGGCCCCTCCTCGCGCTCCACCCACAACTCCACACCGGCGTCACCGCTCGAGATCGTCGAGGTCGAGCAGGAGGAGAGCGAGTTCGTGCGCTTGCGTCGGGCGAACCGGGAGCGCCTGATTGCTCGAACGTGGCTCGAACGTGGCTCGAAGACCCCTTTCTATGCGACAGCTGCGGCAAGCCGATGCTTCGCCGTCCCTCTTCGCTCGGCCCCCAGTCTCCACGATCAGATCGCCTGCGCAAGACGACGTCAGCGAGAAGATCTTGTGCGCGCGCAGCGAATGGGATCCGCCGTGGACACGCGAGCGCAGGGCTCGCGGACCGCCGCGTCAGCTGGAGCTGTTGACGAGTGCGATCGACGAGGAGTGCTCGCAGCTGCGGCCCGAGACCGAGGAGGAGTTCCATCAGGATCTTCTCGGCAGTCTCGATCCGCTGTGACGCTCCTCCCACCCGGCTGCGGCGCATTCCGGCGTGAGGGCTCCTCGGTCGCGCAACCCCCTGAATTCGTCCCAC
>CAYZGY010000648.1:0-4099 GCA_964478085.1 uncultured Planctomycetia bacterium | reverse complement strand
GCTGTCGACTTCGTCTACACAACGGCAGGCGCTGAGAAGGTTCGGGTGCTGCTCTCGGAGGCGTTCGAGCAGTTTGGGCGCTGAAATCGCCGTGAACGGCTCGCACGGGCTCTGGTTCCGAAGGGAATCGGGGCGGCCTTCGCAAGACAAGAAGAGGGCCTCAACCCCGTGCTCTTCCGAAACGAATCGGAAGAAGCGACCGGCGTCGAGGCCCTCGAGCGAGAACGCGAACCGGTCGAAACCGAATGGGTTCCGAGCGGACCGCGAAGCTCGCGATCAGTTACACGGCGTTCCCGGGACGTTAGGGCCCGTTCCTACCGAGAACAGGAAGTCCTTCGAGACACCGAAAGACTGGGCGCCTCGGTGGCAACCCTGACAGGTCTGCGCACACTCGATCGGAATCTCGAGGTTGCCGCAGTCGGATCCACCCGGCACGGTGTCCTGGATGTTCGTACACATCGAGTAGTTCTGCCAAACGCCGGTCCAAGGCGCTCCGACAGGCATGCCACTCTGACCACCACCGCAGCCTCCGATGCCGCCGATGCTCGTATCGACGTACAGATCGGCCCAGTGCCAGTCGGCGCGTGACTTGTCGGTGAAGTGTAGGAGCGTGAGGTAGTGCCGCGTGCCGCCGTGATCGTAGTGGTAGTAGAGAGTGTCGGGGTCCGGACTGGGCGGCAGCTGGGCTGCGGTCCGCCATAAAGTCTTGACGACAATCGACTTGCACGGGAATTCGGGGATCTCCTCGTGCCCGTCGGAGGCGAGCGCCTGGATCTTGCAGGGGTTCCAGAGGTTGTGTCGGCGCACGTGACAGTAGGCGGCGTGGTTGTACATCACCGACTTGTCGTTCGGGGAGATCGACAACGGATGCGGCCTCGGAAAAGTCGCTCCCGCCTGCTGCATCGTTTCGTCCTTCGGGAAGAAGTACATGAACTTCGGAATGCCGGCACAAGACGAGATGAGATCCGTGAAGCGGCACCAGCCGAACTCGCGCTCGTCGTCGTCCGGATCGAAGCCGTCGCACTCACAGTTCTGCCACGACCCGAGGATACTGAGCCCGCCGATGAGTCCATCCGCCGCGAGGACGACCTCCGGAGTCGCTCGAAGCTGAATGAGTCCCTCCTCCGGGAAGCTCCGAATGTTCATCCCACCGCTCCTGCCCGCGGAGCTCTCGACGTCGAGGTCGAGATCTCGCATCAGGCGGTCGGCGACCCCATCCACGAGATTGTCGAAGTTCTTCAGCGCGTTCCACGACTGCCATTCGATATGGAAATTGCGGGTTCCGGCAGTCCTACCCGAGACCGGACGCGAGAACAGGCTTCCGGAGATGTCGATCTGCTGAAGATCATCGACTTGCGCGAGCACCTCGCGGTCGAATCGTAGGTTGATCACACCCGGCTCCGGCGACCTCGACGAAGCGATCAACGTCACGGGCGACGGAGTGAGATTGACCTCGACCGCGGAGGCCAGACCAAACGCGGTAACGAAGGACCGGCACTGGTTCAGCTGACACGACGCGACGTTCTTGAAAATCAAGTCGAGAACGGAAACGGGGACTCGGGAGGCCTGCGGGACGACCCCGACGCTCACCAGGAGCCGAGTCGCCGTAGCCTCGAGCACCTCGCCTCGCACGTCGTTTCCGAACAGAACGACATTGCGCTGCGCATCAGGAGAGAAGCCTCGTCCGATGATCTCCACCAAGTCGCCCTCGCCGAGCGTCTGCTGAGAAACCGAAAGCACTTCCGGTCCCGTCGGCGCATCGCACGGCTCGGCCGGTCCTTCCGGGATGCCGGCACTGGGGAACGGCGACGGTGGCGGCGGGCCTCCCAAGAACAGAAACGCGAGGTCCATCGCGGGGTCTGAAATATCCACGTTGGTGTCGGAGTTCGTATCGGCCGCGTGATCACAACAGCAAGGCGGTCCGCCGAGAAAGAGAAACGAGAGCTTCGCGAGCGCGTCGCTGATGTCGTACGAATCGTCACAGTTGCAGTTTCCACGCGCGACAGCGCGGCCGACGTACAGAATCCCGTCCTGCTCAACCGCGAAGCCACTCGCTGTGGAGACGACGACATCAACCTGGGTCGGCGCTCCATCCGGAGCGCTCGGCGCCTCGACGACAATAGCCGTATCGGTGAGAGAGAGAACTTGGACCTCGACGTCTCCGAACCTCACTTGTACGTCGCCCGTTTTCGTCGCGTCGAAAAAGTTCTCGCCGACGACGGTGACTTCGACACCACCCGCGAGCGGGATGATGTTCGGAACGACTCGAGTGATCGTCGGCGGCACGAGCCTTTCACGAACGTCGAACAAGTTCTCGCAGAAGAGCGCCGACATGGCACGGCCGGTGCCACCCTGGCCGTCCACACCATCACGTCCTCCGCCGTTCGCCGAGTAGAGCAAGAGCTCCTGGAAACCTGATGCCAGCGAAGAACCCGAGACATCAACGCTGAACTGACGCCGAACCTCATCGGGCGACGGGCCGAAGTAGGTCACGATCTCATCACCGACTCGCTCCAGCTGCAACCAGAGAGTTCGGACGCCCTCGACCTTCAACGACGTCTCCTCCATACCACGACCACCGCGGCGCAGCCCCTTGTTTCTCGTGGTCACGCTTGTCGATCCATTCGCGTCTCGGCGCAACGCGATAGCGACGTACGCCGCATCGGACAACCGCGAGCTGGAGCGCAGAGAGATGCCGGCTTCGCCAACGCCCTCTCCGAGCGTCACCATGGAGCCGAAACGCAAGTCCGCGCTCGCCCTCACGGGGCGGCTCACCGCCTGAAACTCATCCCGCTCGCCGTAACCGGAACCGACACTGCAGATCTCGACGCAGGCGCCGTTGTTTTGACCCGTCACCTGACGCGCCGCTCCCGTGAACGTATCTCCGACATTGATACTCCTCCACGCATCGAAATCAGGCTTGTCTTCGAAGCAAACGCCGCAGATCTCAACTCGTCCGGGAGTGAGCGTCGGAGCGATGCTCTGACTGGACCACGTGACGATATTGGACACGGGTTCCCCGGAACCGGAAAGTGGCGCGGGAAACAGCACGCTGCAGGTCCCGCAGCCGCTGGTCGGAGCGCGCCCCTCGACCGTCAGATTCAGGATCGTCGCCGCGCCACTCGGCGACAACGTGATCGGCAGCGTGTTCGACAGGATCACCGCGCTCACTGCTCCTTCGTTCCCGGCCCCGGAGGTGAGCTCGGTGAACGCAAAGCCTTGATCTCGCAGGCCGCCCTCGGAAACCAGATCCGCCACGGTGTCGTCTGTCGTCGCCCCGCCGCTGCGCCAGCCCGCTTCCCCGGCGCCCGAGGTCGCCCCGCCGCCCGCCCCCACCGCGTCCCGATCGGCGCCCAACCGCAGGCGCTCTACGCGCGCCCGCAAGGTCAAAACCTCACCCGCCGGTCCGCCGGCCCGATCCGGAACCACGGCGCGAAACTCGAAACGCGGCTGCTGGGCCTCCACGAAACTCGATAGCGCTAGAGTACAGAGCACGGCGAGAGACCCGGCAGTCGGCTTCGATGCAACCCGATGGGATAGGATCATCATGTGTTTCCTTTCGAACGGAACTCATTTATTCGTCGCGTAGGCACTCAAGAACCTGCGACCCCTCTGGGTCAACAGAAGCGCTGTCGATAACTTCGTGACAGAAAAACCCGACGCCTCCGAGTCAGTTTGGGTAGGGGTCGGTAGGCTCGCGGATCCCGGGGTGTCGATGGCCGGCGCGGGCGCGGAAATACCTTCTCCCGTACTTCTTCAAGCGAGAGTCCACGCCCGGGCCGGGAAACGGGGTCCGGAACCGCTCTTCGAGCTCTTCGGTCGGCCCGCCGAACGCACCGTGCTCTCGAGAGCCGGCGCTCGGGGCGTCAGAGTGTAAGACGACATCCTCTCGGCGGGGCAGTGAGCGCGAAACGCCTGCTCTGGCAAACCGCCCCGCTCCCGCGACCCGGTTCAACCGGTGAGTAAGGAATAGCCGGAAGCTCTCGTCCCGGGCATGGCTTGAAGTGGTGCTCACCGAGAGCTGGGTTGGGGAGTGGTGGCGAAGTGGCTCCGATCGTCATCCGGAGGAAACTCGGCGTGAGCGGACTCCAGGATGAGA
>CAYZGY010000647.1:0-5048 GCA_964478085.1 uncultured Planctomycetia bacterium | reverse complement strand
CTCGAGAAGGAGCGTCTTCTCGAGGACCTTTCGAGCTTCCGCGGTGTACTCGACGAAAAACGGCGAGGGACGGCGTGTGGCGTCCAGGGCAGATTCCCGGAGGAGCTGCATCGCGAGGAGAGTCGCCCAGTCGAGTCGTTCGGGTCGGGCCGCGTAGGCGGATCGGCGCGCGGCGAGGAGATCTCCCGGAACGCCGCTCTTGGAGGCGAGGTCGATCTTGAGCTCGTGGGCGGCGTCGAGCTTCGGATCGAACTCGAGCGCCTTTTCGAGGGCGTCGCGACAGCGTTCGATGAATTGCGTGGCCCGCTTCGTGGTCTCGTCGTCGAGCGGTCGTTCCGCGGCCGCCTGCGCCACGATCTCGTTGTGCTCGGAAATGAAGAGGCCCGCCGCGTCGTACCAGGCTTGCGCCGTATTGTTCTTCTGGTCCGCCTCGTTCGTCTGGCTTCCCGTCGCTCGCATGGCTGCGTCGAACTGAGCGTCCTTGAGCTTGCGGAACTTCTCGAGGTAGACCTTCGCCTCTTCGAATTGCTTCGTCATGCGAAGCGCTTCGGACATGCTGTGGAGCGCCTCGCGCTTTCCCGGATCGATCTCGAGCGACTTGCGGAAGGCGGCGATCGCCCCCTCCCAGTCTCGTGGCGTGAGCGATTTGCGCGCCAGCCCGAGGAGGTAGTACGTGTCGGCAGAGTGAGTTCCCGCACGGATTTCCGTCTCGAGGGCTTCGATCGCATCGAGCGGGCGGGGATTCGGGTCCATGTGCAGCAAGACCAGCCCCAGTTGTGTCCACACTCCGGCCGCGAGAGGGTCGTGTCGGAGGGTCAGCTGGTAGGCGCGAAGCGCCTTTTCGCCCTGGCTCGTCACCTCGTAGAAGTTCCCGAGGGCACGCAGAGCGGGGGTGTAGGCAGGATCGATCTCGAGGGCGCGCTCGAAGTGGGGGATGCCGGACTTGTCCCGGCCGAAGCGTTGGTGGACGCGACCGAGGTTGTACTCACCGAGCGCTCGGTCCTCGCCGACGATCGCGATCGCGCGTTCGAGCACGGCGACGTTGTAAGCGTAGAGATCGTCGGTCGAGGGGAGAGGCTTGACCTCCTTCTTCGAATCATCGGAGCAGCCGCTCACAATCGTGAGCAGACTTGCCAGAAGGAGGGCGCTGGATCGGAGCATCGTAGGGCGGTTCACGAGTCGTCTCATCGGTCTACGCGGGCGCCTCCGACGGAGCATCGAACGAATCCGGCGCAGCTTCGTCAGCGGCCGCTGGAGCTGCATCTTTCGCCGAGTCGGTTACAGCCGAGCTCTTCGGTTCGCGGAAGAACAGGTACGACATCACGCACGTCAGGATAAATACACCGGCGCCGACGGGGAAGAACGCGTCGAAGCCGAAGGCGATCGGCAGGAAGAACGCGATCAGCGACCCGAGCGCCGATCCGACCGCGTCCATCGCGAAGACCGCGAGCGGGTTGTGGGCCGACAGCTCGAAGAGCGCCGGGAATAAGCTGCCCGTGACGAAGGCGATCGGAGCGATGAGCGCGACGACGGCCCAAGCGGGCAAGTACGGCTGCACGAAGATCAGGCAGAGAACCGCCGCGGCGGCGACACCCGTGTAGATCGGCAGGGTCTTCCTCGTGATAAAGATGCTACCGAGACCCGAGAGGATCAGGAACGCGATCGCGCCGAGGACGAGCGCGTCATGGAAGATGTAGACCTTCTTGAAGAGCGCGAGGATCAGGTAGTGCTCGAAGACGAGGAAGTTCGCGCCGATGAGGAA
Source organism: uncultured Planctomycetia bacterium (assembly GCA_964478085.1). Taxonomy (GTDB): domain Bacteria; phylum Planctomycetota; class UBA8108; order UBA8108; family UBA8108; genus CAYMLL01. Next base: position 3,286 of record CAYZGY010000647.1, on the reverse strand, counting down.
GCTCATCCCGATCACGTGCCAGATGCTGCGCCCCGGGATCTTCGGATCGCCGATCTTGCGTAAGCGGATGATCAGGAAGATCGCGATCACGAGGATAGCCCCGGCCGCGATGCCGAAGATCGCGTAAACCTGGGAGAGCGAGAAGATGTGACGCACATTGCCGGCGAGGAAGGGCTGATCGTCACTGATCGGCTTATAACCTTCGTCGTCGAGGACGAAGTAGGGTCCGCACGTCGCCAACGGATGCGGCCCGAGGTCGTTCTCGTCACGCTTCGGCGCTTGGATGGCCTCGTGGATCTCGGCGCAGGTCGGGAGTTTCGTCTCCGGATTGCGGGCCGCGAGAATCAAGAACTCCTGAGAGTTGAAGTAGGCCCTCGTCGTGAGGCCGACGCGCTCGCTCCGGAGCGTCTGGACGTACTGTTCAGTGAGGATGCCTTGGGGGTCGAGGCCGGCCGGGTACCAGACGGCGAGAATGCCTCGGTCGCTCAAGCGGTCTCGCATCGTCTCGTAGGCGTTGACCGTACGAATCATGTTTCCCGGCTCGAGCATCATCTGCGGGTAACCGCCGACGCTCGGCAGGAAGATCAGATCGAAGGTCTCGTCGGTCGCCTCCATGAAGCTGCGCGCCTCGTGAGCGACGGGCTCGACATTCGAGGCTTCGTAGACTTCACGGAAGTCTTCCTTGAGCGTGCCGCGCACCGCTCGGAAGACGGCGGGCTCGAGCTCGATTCCGACGATCTTCTCGAAGTCGAACCGCGGGTTCTGAGCGAAGCGCACCTGGCGGCCTCCTCCCGAACCGACGATCGCGATGCGGCCCTTCTCGGGGGCGAACTCGATCGGGATCATGCCGAGAGAACGACGCGTGAAGCCGTGCTCTCCGGAAAACTCCCACTGCATCAAGTCGTTGTAGAAGCCCGCGAACTCGACTCCCTCGGTGCTCGCCTTTGTCGCCTTCGCTGCATCGTCGAGGTCGGGTGCGCGCATGATCTCCGTCAGGCTGTACTCTCCCCATTCTTGGAAGGCGAACGTGAATCCGTCGCTCGCGTACTTCGCGGTCGATTGGGAGCTGTCACCCTTGTACTGGCGTAGAAAAGCCGTCTCGACGGCGTTCGCCCAGGTGCTCGTCGGCATCGCGAGGTGCCAGGGGAGCGCGAAGAGAATCAGCACGGCGGTCTCGGCGGTGAGCGTCTTTCGTCGCCAACCCTTCGGCGTCAGGATAGCGCAGGAGAACGTGATCATGCCGATCGAGAGGCAGAGGATACGTGCGACACCGAGGTACGGCAGCGAGTACTGCAGGAAGAGATAAGCGAACGCTGCACCGAAAAGGTAGAGTCCGTACACCAGGGGCATGCGGCCTTGGAGATTCTGTCGTCCGACTTGGTAGCCGAGATACTCGCTGAGTCCGTACGCGCAGAAGAACGGGATGAAGAATCCCGTGAACGTCGCCATCTGCCCGAGGAGTCGGTGCAGCTTGACCTCGAATAGGTGCGCTCGCAGGTAGTCGAAGTGCTTGCACGAAAGCGCCGCGAAGATCGACAGAAACATGATGCCCTGGAGGATCCACAGCGTCGTGCGAAACGAGGTCGGCCGAATCTGAAAGTACCGCGCGCCGATGAACGCTCCGATCGGAAAGCCCACGAAGAGCAGATCGAAGAAGAGCGACGGCATGATGAAGAAGCTGAGGAGCTTGAAGATCGCCAGCGTGAAGAGGACGGTCGCCGTCGAGAGTAGGAAGAGCGCGACGCCGAGACGACGATGGGGGAGCGTCTCGGTGGCCGGATCGAGCTCCGTGGAGGTGGTCATGGACGAAGGAACCTATTCGATCCCGAGCGGGATTCTGGGACGTTGGGGCGTTCTCGTGCTACGCAAGCTCTTGCGATGAAACCATCTCGGACCCCCTCGACGCAATCGCCGGGAAGGGGGTTCTTCGCGAGACGTTCAGGCGGTACTATCGAAGAAGAACGAGCGATCCGTAGGTCCTCCACGTCCCTCGATCTCTCGCTCGTTGACTACCCCCCAGATGGCAGTTCTGGCCGTTCCGATCCCAGGAACGGTGTATCGACGCCCTTTTTCCGATCGAGACGTCCGCCCCGCCGGCACCCACGACGTGCCCGGAGGGCTCACCTTCCGCCCCACGATCGACGATGAACATGCGCTACATACCGCTCGGCATCTTGACTGGTAGCCTCCTGCTCTCGAACATTTTCTCGCTCGGCGAGATTCGAGCGCACGATCCGGTACGCGAATTGCCGTCGACCCCGGCATTCTTGCTCGGCTCGGACCGTCTCGGCCACGAGCTTCTTCCAGAGTCGCTGACCGGGGCGACTGGAGATCGTATCTCTGTCTCGTTCTTCTACTCCTCCCCCGAAGACGGGCTGCCGGGCGAGCAGCAGTTCGACCAGATTCAGGGGCTGTCGATGGCGATCTGTTTCGACTGCCGACTGCGCTGTCTCGAAGAGACCTTCGCCGTCCCCGAGCATTCGATCGCGTCGGCGGTCGGAGTCGATTTCGTCTCGTTCCAGAGCGACAACGACCCGACGGACGGCGATCGCTGCGAGCTCGCGCTCGGTCTCCTCGTCGAGGCGACGCCTCCGTTCGTCGGAACGACGCTGCCTCCCACTCACGAGCCTCTGCGGCTCGCGACGGTCGAGTTTCAGATCTCCGAGGAGGTCGACTGCGGCGAGACGCTCGCAATCGAGTTCTGTGAAGGCATCAACGCATCGGGGAAAGTTCCGCTCTACAACGTCTACTCGGCCGAGAACCAGTCGTTCGAGGCCGTGACGTTCGGAACAAGTGTCGACGTCGAGTCGGCCGAACTCTTCCGTCGAGGAGATTGCAACTGGGACGACGGGTTCAGTATTTCGGATCCGATCTCGATTCTCAACGCCGTCTTTTTCCGCGACGTGTTCAACTTCGTCCCCGTTTGTGAGGACGCGTGTGATGCGAATGACGATGGGCGGCTCGATCTTTCGGATTCCATGACGCTCCTCTACTGGCTGTTTCTCGGGGGGGAGGAGCCGCCCGCGCCAGGGGTGCATGAGTTTGGGGTGGTTCCGACGGAGGATCGGTTGGTTTGTGAGTTGCCTTGTGTGGATTTGGGGGAGTGAGGGACGGGGACGGGTGCGGTGGCGGTGAAGTGCCGAGGAAGAGGTGGTATTGCGTAGCTTGCCCAATGGCGCAGATCCGGCTCCCCCGTTGCACGATCGCCGGCACGGATCTGACGCCGCGTGCAGGTGGAATTCTCTGGCGCAACTCTCCACTGAGAAGCACCGACCGGGCCGCCAGC
>CAYZGY010000646.1:1713-5058 GCA_964478085.1 uncultured Planctomycetia bacterium | reverse complement strand
TCCCGCGGAGCACCGTCAACACGGCCTCGCTGAGGTCCGTCGAGCGATCGAGGCCGATCGGATTACGTCGATTCTCGTCTGGGGACCACCGGGGGCCGGAAAGACGACGCTCGCGCGTGTTATCGCCGGGGCGACCGAGAGCGAGTTCGAGACCCTCAATGCGGTTCTCGCGGGCGTCAAGGACATCCGCGAGGTCGTCGCGCGAGCGAAGGAACACAAGACGCCGAAGCTACTCGAGCCTCAGCGTCGCACGATTCTCTTCGTCGACGAGGTGCACCGCTTCAACAAGGCGCAGCAGGACGCGCTCCTGCCGCACGTCGAGAACGGCACGATCACGTTTATCGGTGCGACGACCGAGAATCCGTACTTCTCGGTGATCAAGGCGCTCGTCAGCCGGTCGCGCGTCTTCGAGCTGCGGTCGCTCGACGACGACGACCTGTGCCGCGTGCTCGAGCAAGCCATCGAGGACGAGGAGCGCGGCTTCGGCGAGCTCGACGTCGAGGTGACCGACGAGGCGATGGCTCACATCGTCCAGCTCGCCTCGGGCGACGCACGCAACGCGCTCAACGCGCTCGAGCTCGCGGTCGTGACGACGCCACCCGACGATCATGACCGCATCGTCGTCGATCTCGCCGTCGCCGAGGAGTCGATCCAGCAGCGCGCCCTCCTCTACGACAAGGACGGTGACATCCACTACGACACGATCAGCGCGTTCATCAAAAGTCTGCGCGGATCGGACCCGGACGCGTCGCTCTTCTGGCTCGCGAAGATGGTCGCGGCGGGGGAGGATCCCGAGTTTATCGGACGTCGCCTCGTGATCTTCGCGAGCGAGGACGTGGGCATGGCCGACCCGATGGCGCTCGTCGTCGCGACGTCGGCCCTCGACACCGTACGGTTCGTCGGATTACCGGAATGTCAGTTCGCGCTGTCGCAGGCGGTGCTGCATCTCGCGCTCGCGCCGAAGTCGAACAGCACGATGGCCTATTTCGAGGCGCGCCAAGCAGTCGATCAAGGTGAGAAGGACGACGTACCGAATCATCTGAAGGACCCATCCCGCGACAGCAAGGGGCTGGGTCACGGCAAAGGGTATCGATACCCGCACGCATTCCGAGAACATTGGGTGCCGCAGCAGTACCTCCCCGACGGACTCGTCGGTCAGTACTTCTACAAGCCCAGCGACCAAGGATACGAGAAGCGCGTTCAGGAACGACTCGAGTGGCTGCGCGAGCACCAGCGCGAAGCGCTCGATCCGAACGAGAAGGACCTCGGAGGAAAGGAAAGATCATGCTGATCAAGAAGGCCGCCGTCATCGGCGCAGGGACGATGGGATGCGGCATCGCGACGCACCTCGCGAACGCGGGCATCCCGTGCGTGCTGCTCGACATCGTCCCGCCCGATTTGAGCCCCGAGGATGCGCAGAACCCGAAGGCACGCAGCCAATTCGCGATCGGCGCGCTCGCACGCGCGAAGAAGTCGAGACCGGCCTCGTTCATGTCCGCCGCCGATGCCGCTCTCGTCGACGTCGGAAACATCGAGGACGACATGGACAAGATCGCCGACTGCGACTGGATCGTCGAGGCGGTGACGGAGAACCTCGAGATCAAGCGCGCCCTCTACGAGAAGATCGCCGCGAGCCGTAAGCCGGGCTCGATCGTCTCGTCGAACACTTCCGGTCTTTCGCTGAGCCTGCTCGTCGACGGTTTCGACGATGACTTCCGCCGGAACTTCCTCATCACGCACTTCTTCAACCCGCCGCGTTACATGTACCTCCTCGAGATCGTGCGCGGCGCGGAGACATCTCCCGAGGTCGTCGACGCGATCTCGAAGTTCGCCGAGGTGCGCCTCGGCAAGGGCGTCGTCGAGTGCAAGGACACGCCGAATTTCATCGCGAACCGCATCGGCGTCTTCTGCATGGGCGCGTCGTGCAAGATTCACGAGGGCTCCGGCCTCTCGATCGAGGAGATCGACGCGATCACGGGTCCGATCATCGGGCGCCCGAAGACGGCGACGTTCAAGCTGCACGACCTCGTCGGCATCGACGTCGCTGTCATGGTGATGAAGAACTGCCAGGAGCTCTGTCCGAACGACGAGAGCCGCGACCTCTTCACGCCGCCGGCTTGGCTCGAACGAATGGTCACCGAGAAGCGCCTCGGTCGAAAGACGGGCGCCGGTTTCTACAAGAAGGAAGGTCGCGACATTCTCGTCCTCGATCTCGAGACGAACGAGTACCGCGAGAAGCGCGACGTGAGCTTCCCGTCGCTCGACGCTGCGAGGAAGGCGAAGGGTCTTCCCGCGAAGATCCAAGCGATGATCTCGGGCGACGACAACGCGTCGAAATACGTTTGGCAGCTCCTTTCCGAGACGCTGCTCTACAGCGCGCGGCGCGTGCCCGAGATCTCGGACGATATCGTCTCGGTCGATCGAGCCATGAAGTGGGGCTTCAACTGGGAGCTCGGCCCCTTCGAGCTCTGGGACGCGCTCGGCGTCAAGGATACCGCGGCGCGCATCCTCAGCGAAGGTCGCGAGGTGCCGGCGCTCGTCGAGAAGCTTCTCGCGAGTGATCACGACTCGTTCTACGACTACATCGGAGAGGGCGCTGAGCGCCGTCAGGTCGCGTTCGACGTCGCGACGGGCGATCAGATCGACGTTCCCGCACGGTCGGGCGTGCTCCTCCTCGACGACGTGCGCGCGCGTTCCGAGCCGTTGAGCTCGAACCGCTGCGCGAACCTTTGGGATCTCGGCGACGGTGTCCTCGGTGTCGAGTTCACCTCGAAAATGAACAGCATCTCGGGCGAAACGCTCGACATGATTCGCGAGGCTTGCGACCGCGCGGAGAACGAAGGCTGGGCCGGCGTCGTCATCGGAAACCAGGCGCCGAACTTCTCGGTCGGCGCGAACCTCGTCGAGCTCAGCGGCGCGGCGATGGAGAAGAACTTCGACGCGATCGAGGCGATGATCCGCAACTTCCACGCGACCGCGGTGCGTACTCGTTACGCGTCGGTGCCCGTCGTCGCAGCCGTGCAGGGCATGGCGCTCGGTGGCGGCTGCGAGATCCCGCTCGCGTGTGATCGCGTGCAGGCGGCCGCGGAGACCTACATCGGGCTCGTCGAGCTCGGCGTCGGGCTCATTCCGGCGGGTGGTGGAACGCGCGAGATGACTTGTCGTGCCGCCGAGGCGGTGCCGGCCGGGATCAGCGCGGACTCCTTCGCCTACCTGCGAAGCTACTTCGAGAACATCGCCATGGCGAGGACGTCGACGAGCGCTGCTGAAGCCGTCGGGCGCGGCTACCTTCGCCCCCCCGCCCGCATCAGCAACGCCCGCACAGCCGCCGCCCGCCGGCGCGCG
>CAYZGY010000646.1:0-1703 GCA_964478085.1 uncultured Planctomycetia bacterium | reverse complement strand
CGTCGGGCTCGGATACCTTCGCCCGACCGACGGAATCAGCATGAACCGCGATCGAGCGATCGAGGATGCGAAGCGTCACGTGCTCACGATGGCCGAGGACGGCTACCGGGCGCCGGCGCCACGCGATGCGGTGCAAGTCGCGGGAGCTCCGGGCATCGCCGAGCTCCAGGTCATGCTCCACCAGTACGAGTCCGGCGGATTCATCAGCCAGTACGACTCGTTCCTCGCGAGCAAGCTCGCGTACGTTCTCTGCGGCGGCGCGATCGACGCCGAGTTCCCCGTCACCGAGCAGTACCTGCTCGACCTCGAGTGCGAGGTCTTCCTGAGCCTCCTCGGCGAAGAGAAGACGCTCGAGCGCATCGCGCACACTCTGAAGACGGGTAAGCCACTTCGCAACTGAGGCGGGACGACCGAAGGAATATCACCATGAAAGATGCAGTGATCACGAGCGGTGCCCGCACGGCGATGGGCAAGGGAAAGAAGGGAACGCTGCGCACGGCGCGCCCCGACGATCTGGCGGCTTGCGCGCTGCGCGCGGCAGTCGATCGTTCCGAAGGGCTTGCGCTCGAGTCTGTCGAGGACGTGCTCCTCGGCTGCGCGATTCCCGAGCAAGAGCAAGGCATGAACGTCGCACGCATCGCGTCGCTCAAGGCGGGGTTCCCCGTGACGACGTCGGCGGCGACGATCAATCGCTTCTGCTCGTCCGGACTCCAGACGATCTCGCAGGCCGTCGACGAGATTCGTTGCGGCCACGTCGATGTCGTCGTCGCGGGCGGAACGGAGAGCATGAGTCGCGTCGCGATGTTCTCGCGCTCCTACGCCAACCCCGAGTTCGCCGCCGACTGGCCCGAGGTTTACCTCGGCATGGGACTCACCGCCGAGAACCTCGCCCAGAAGTACGGCATCGGTCGCGAAGAGGCCGATCAATTCGCGTTCGAGAGCCACCAGAAAGCGCTCGCGGCGATCGAAGGTGGAAAGTTCGACGACGAGATCGTTCCGTACCGCTTCGAGGTTCGCAAGCCCGGCTCCGGCGGACAGGTCGACGCGAAAGAGGTCGAGTTCGCGAGGGACGAATGCCCGCGTGCCGACACGACTGTCGAAGGTCTCGGCAAGCTGCGCCCCGTCTTCCACGCGAAGGGCACGGTCACGGCGGGCAATGCTTCGCAGATGTCGGACGGCGCGGCCGCGGTCGTCGTCATGAGCTCCGACAAGGCCGACGAGCTCGGTCTGAAGCCTCTCGCGGCGTTGCGCTCGTTCGCCGTCGCCGGCGTGCCTCCGGAGATCATGGGCATCGGTCCCGTCGAAGCCGTGCCGAAGGCGCTGAAGCAGGCGGGCCTGACGATCGACGACATCGACCTCATCGAGCTCAACGAGGCCTTCGCCGTCCAGGCGCTCTCCGTCATGAAGGAGCTCGATCTCCCCGCGGAGAAGGTCAACGTCAACGGCGGAGCTGTCGCCCTCGGTCACCCGCTCGGCTGCACGGGGGCTCGCCTGACCGTGACGGCGCTCGAGGAGCTTCGTCGTCGAAACGGCAAGTACGCGATGGTCACCATGTGCATCGGTGGTGGCATGGGAGCTGCCGGCATCTTTGAATTGCTCTAGTCTCTACCTGAAAAGGAATCTTTTTCAGTTAGAGCGTATCGCCATGTCTTCGGGGGGCTTTCGGGAAGCCCCCCTCTCGATCGCGGCGAAACCGCGACCGA
>CAYZGY010000645.1:0-5068 GCA_964478085.1 uncultured Planctomycetia bacterium | reverse complement strand
TGGTAAGGACCGCTATGCGGGGCGTGTCGGCGGGGCGCGACGAGGTCGTTTTTCAGGGCGCGGGCGAGCGACCGACGACGGAGATCGAGTCGCTGACGCCCGGGACGACGTACTACTGGCGCATCGACCCGATGATCGACGGTGATTGCTATCGAGGGTCCGTCTGGGAGCTCACGACGGCCGAAGCGAGCGAGCGTCAGGTGCCCGGTGATTGCAACGTCGACGGAGTCTTCGACATCTCGGATCCCGTTTGCCTCTTCGGTAATCTCTTCGTCGGCAATCCGCGTCGGTTACCCTGTGGCGATGGTTCGGCGGTCGACGGAGCGAACGTGGATCTTCTCGACTGGCAAGGCGATCGCTCGGTGGATATCTCCGACGGCATCGCCGCGCTCGGCTTTCTCTTCGGTGGGGGATTTTCGCACAGCGGTCTACCCGTCGGGGCTCGATGTCTCAGCGTCGGTGGCTGTCCGCCGACTTGTCCGGAGTGACGAATCGTGATGGAGCAGTGTCCGAGAGAGCGGCCCCTCCGACGTGCGTGCGCCGTGATCGCGATGTCGATCGTCGTCACGTTCTCCGCTGCCTCGTGCTTGCCCGTTCGCGAAGACGGGCTGTGCGACTTCGACCGACTCGCGCCCGAACACGGCACACCGGCACCGAGCTTCGAGCTGCGCACTCTCGGCGGAGGGACTCGGAGTCTCGCGCAACTGACGAAAGATCGGCCGCTCGTCCTGTATCTCGGAAGCCTCAGCTGCCCGGTCTTCCGTGAGCGTTGCGACAACTTTGCGGCGCTCTGGGACGAGTATTCGGATCGCGTCAACTTCGCGATGCACTACCCCCGCGACGCGCACCCCGCCGCACCGACGAGGCCGTCCGCGACGGGGGAATGGATCGGTGGGCGCATCGTCGAGCGACAGGGCTGGGGAGTGCCCGAGTCCCTGCCCGAGATCCTCGACGGGCTGCTGACGAAGAACGCTACGAAGTGAGCGCTTTCGAGTCGAGCAGTCTCAGTCGCTCCGCCGCCTGTTGACGAATCGCCTCTTCCTGCGCCATGTCGAACACCGCGTTGTAGCACTGGCGCGCCTCGTCGAGACAGCTCATGCGTTCGAGGAGAAGGCCGGCCTTCATCGACGACTTGGCAGCGATCGGATCCTCCGGAAAGGACGTGGCGATCTCTTGGAACAGCTGCATCGCGCGTCCGGTCGCGTTGTCCGTCTGCAGGTTGCACGCGACTTGGAAGAGGACCTTCGGCCCGGCGGGTTGACGGATGCCCGCCTGCTTGAGTTCTTCGATCGCGTGGTAGGCCTTCTCGGAGAAGCCGCCTTCGCTGTAGATCTCGATCGCGCGTGCCGCGTGGCGACGGGCTTTCTTGAACTCGTAGTCGTCGGATGCGATGACCGCCATCAGCTGATGCGCTGCAGCGGAATCGTCCTCGCGCAGCACGTCTTCGACGGCGACGCGTGCGTCGTCCTTGCGGCCTTGTCGGTAGTATCTCTCGGCAGAGCGGATCCTCTGTGCCGAGTTGGGTGGACCGATCTCCTCATCGGAAGATGGAGGAGCAGGTCCCGCGCCTGCGCCGGTGGACATCGAGCTTGCGAGACCACCGACCTCTCTTGCGCCACCGTGGCCTCCGTGGCCGCCATGTCCGCCATGTCCGCCATGTCCGCCATGTCCGCCATGTCCGCCATGTCCGCCTCCCGCCGGGTGAGGCGTGCCACCGGAAACCGGCACGGCACCGAGCACTCCACCGCCCATGCCGAGAATCTCGTCGCCGCGCGCGATTCTCTCGCGTGCGATCTCGTCCTGTTTCTCGCGCACCTCGGCCATCCTCTTGTCGTGAATCTTGCCTTCAACTCCGAAGTGTCGGAGCGCGAACGCGACCGCAGTCCCGGCGGCGAATCCACCGATATGCGCCCAGAACGCGACGCCGGCGGCCTCTTCGATGTCCCAGAAGAACATCGCGGACGTCAGCTGACCGATCATCCACATGCCGAGGAGGATCCAGGCCGGCACGAGCGTCGTCCCGCAGCGGAACGTGACGAGCATCCAGAGGAGCCAGAAGACGTTGATGCGTTCGAAGAAGTGACAGATGAGACAAGCTCCCATCATGCCCGCGATCGCACCGGATGCGCCGATCAGTGGCGTGTCGGAGCTACCGACGATCATCCAGTGTGCGAGAACAGCAGCGATGCCGGTGGCCAGATAGCCGGCGAGATAGAGGCCGCCACCCCACGTGCTCTCCACCAGGCAGCCCGCGGCCCAAAGGAAGATCAGGTTGAAGATGAGATGTCCCCAGTCGGCGTGAAAGAACATGCTCGTGAAGAGCGCGATGATCGACGGATTCGCCGGTCGAAAGCCGACCCGATTGAAGATGAAGTCGCCCTTCGCATCCTCGAGCCGGGCCTTGGCGGCGATCCACGCCGAGTGCTCGTCGGAGCCGATCTCGTAGAGCTCCCCGCTCTCCATCGACTCTTCGATCTCTTCGCGCCGTTTCTCTTGGTGCTTTTGAAACGACTTCATCGAGTCGAGGTACGTGGTGCCTCCCATCGGGAGATCGGGCGATTGCCCGGACTCCCAATCCCGCGCGTCTTGCTCTGCTTGGAACTCGGCCAGGAGCTGCTCGTAGGCCCTCTGGGCCTCGAGGTAGTCCTGCGCCTGCCGATCGACGGTCGAATCCGTGTAGAAGTGGATCAAGACCATCAGGATGACCAAGCCGATCGTGACGAACGGCTTGCGGGAAAGACTCGCTTCCCGACCGATGGGTAGAACGAAGAGCATTTGGTGATGTCCGACGTTTCGAAACGGATCGCCGGCGTCCCTTCACCGTCACGACGTCGCGCGGCGCTACCGACAGATCCCTTGAGGCTTCGGAACTCGGCCTGCCCCCCGGAAGGCCCCTCTCTCTTCAGATCATCAGGTGCAATGGCGCGGTTGTCGAAGAGGACGGGCCGTAAAGACCGAAAAAGTCACGTCGTCGACACGGGCAAGGAGCGTGCCCGAATCGCCCGAAACTTGCGGCTTCCGACTTTACGTCGCTTGGGATCTGGGGTGCTTCGCCGGTATGATCAGCGGAACGGATTCGGTCGACGCGAAGAGAGATGGTGATGATTCGACGTGAACTTCTGCTGGTGGTTATCGCCTGGCTTTCGTGCGGAGCGCTCTCGGCCACGGAGCCGAAGGGGCTCGAGCACGTCCGTTTTCCTCGTGACCTCGCGGTCGGTCCGGAAGACGCCTGGATCGTCACGGCGAACGAGCAGGCGGGAAGCCTTTCCCTCGTCGATCTCGCGAGCGGCCAGGTCGTCGATGAGCTCGCTTTGACCGCAGGCGGTCGACCTCGCTCGGTCGCTCTTCGCGAGGACGCCGACGAGACGGCAGAGTCTCGGCATCTCCTCGCGGTCTGCGAGCGTTTCGCGCACCGTGTCACATTCGTCCGATGTGACGGTCACGAGCTGGTGAGCGTCGGGTCCGTGGAGGTCGGGCGTCTTCCGACGTCCGCGCGATTCGTCGATGCTGGTCGCGTACTGCTAGTAGCCTGTGCGGCACCCGGCGAGGTCTGGGAGATCGACGTCGCGAGTCGTGCCGTGCGTCGACGTATTCCTGCGATCGAAGGATGCCGCAGCGTCGAGCTCGTCGTTCGCGAGAATGAGCGTGGCGAGCGTCGCGAGATTCTCGCGCTGTCGGGTCGCTCCGGCGTGGCTGTCATCGATCGCCACACGGGGCGTCCGTTGATCGAGGATGAGCTCGCGGGCGGTCTCGCGATGAATCTCGGCGAGATCGTCGTCTCGGGTGATCGCGTCTTCGTTTCGCACCAGGTCGCGACACCGAACGTCGAGGTCGAGGCCGAGGCGGTCAATTGGGGGCTCGTGATCTCCAATCGTGTCGCGGGTTGGGCTCTCGATCGTCCCGGACTGCGATTCGACGACGGCTCGCGTCCGCCGCGCGCGAAGCGCAGCGAGCGGCCGTCGGATCTCGAGTGGGTTTTTCCTCTCGACCAGCGGTTTCGCGCGAACGGCGATCCGTCTTCGATCGCGATCGTTCCGATCCCCGAGGAGGACGTCGTCGGACGCACCGGTATTCTTCGGCAGGGAGAGCTCGCGCAAAACGTGCTCCTGATCACGGCTGCAGGCACGGGGCGACTGCTCTTCATCGATCTTCTCGAGACCTGGCCGACGCCGCCGGAGCCGCTCTTCACGCTGCATCGCGTTCCTGAGCTTCACCTCGGTGGCCGGCCCGTGGCGGTGCGCGTCGCGAATGATGGCCGGCGTGCATTCGTCGCTTCGTATCTCGACGACGCGATTCACGAGATCGATGTGCTCGCGCGCACGCGGACGCGTACCATTCGATTGAGCGAAAAGCAGGCGGAGACAGCGGAGCTCGCCGGCGCGCGCCTCTTCTTCTATGCGAAGCGCTCCAACGGGGATTGGTACAGCTGTCAGAGCTGCCATCCCGACGGTGCGAGCGAGGGGTTTGCGTTCGACACGCTTTCGGACGACGGCGGTCGATCGAAGAAGGCGCCGAGACTCCACGGGGTCGCCGATACGGGTCCTTGGGCCTGGCGAGCGAAGTTTCGTGAGCTCGACGAGCAGGTCGCCGCATCGCTCCACACGACGATGGCTCAGAGCAAGAAGGCGAAGCCCGAAGACGTCTCGAACGTGACCGCCTACATCAAGACGCTCCAGCGTCCTGCTCGCTCGGCGATGAGCGAGGCGGAGCACCTCGTCGCGAAGCGTGGTGCCGCCGTCTTCGAGCGCGCGAATTGCGCACAATGTCACCGGGGAGACGCGTTCACGAGCGACGGGCTCAAGGATGTCGGTCTCTTCGATCTCTACGACGGCATTCGCGAGTTCAACCCACCGTCGCTCCGTGGAGTGCGCGACGACTACCGGTTTCTTCACGACAGTCGCGCGAAGTCGCTCGGCGACATCTTCGAGAAGCACAACGAGCTCGCGCGGCATGGGAAGGCGGATGAGTTGACGTCGGGGGAAATCGCGGAGCTGGTGGCGTATTTGAAGAGTCGCTGAGCTCGAGGGCCGCGGAGCGGGAGTCGATGGCCGTTATGGTGGTCGTCTGG
>CAYZGY010000644.1:0-5083 GCA_964478085.1 uncultured Planctomycetia bacterium | reverse complement strand
GCTCCGTTTCAGCTCCTCGATCTCGAACGAATCGTCTCGCTTATCCACTCGAAGCGCTTTTTCAACGGGCTGCTAAACGAGGATGTCGTGAATCACGTCACCGGCGACATCCGTCAGACGGAAATCGCGGCCGCTGAAGCGGAAGGTCAGCGCCTCGTGATCGAGGCCGAGGAGGTGGAGGATCGTCGCGTGCACGTCGTGGATCGACGTGCGGTCGACCGCCGCGTGATACCCGATCTCGTCGGTCTCACCGTAGCTCGTGCCACCCTGGATGCCGCCGCCCGCCATCCACATCGTGAAGCCGAAGGGGTGGTGGTCGCGACCGCCGCCGCCTTGCTTCTGCGGCGTGCGACCGAACTCGCCGCCCCAGACGACGAGCGTCTCGTCGAGGAGTCCGCGCTGGGCGAGGTCGCGAAGGAGGCCGGCCATCGGCAGGTCGGTCGCGAGGCAGTGCTTGTTGTGGTTTCCGGTGATGCTTCCGTGGGCGTCCCAGTTGTTGTCACCGTGGCCGCCTCCCGAGTAGAGCTGAACGAAGCGGACACCTCGTTCGACGAGTCGACGAGCCATGAGGCACTGCGCGCCGAAGTACTCGGTCGGCTTGCCTTTCTCGACTCCGTAGATCTTCTTCGTCTCTTCGGTCTCGCTCGAGAGGTCGAGCGCCTCCGGAGCGGCGGCCTGCATGCGGTAGGCGAGCTCGAAGCTCTCGATGCGCGCTTCGAGGGCGGCCTCGGCAGGATGGCGATCGAAGTGCTTGCGGTTGAGCTTCGCCGCGTAGTCGAGGAGCTGTCTCTGCTTCGGCGCGTCGACCTCGGAGGGGCGACGCAGATTGAGGATCGGCGTGCCGCGTGATCGCACCGGCGTTCCCTGGAACGCACCCGGGAGGAATCCCGAACCCCAGTTCGGGGCGCCACCGATCGGGCCGCCGCGGTAGTCGTACATGACGACGAAGCCGGGCAGATCCTCGTTGTCGCTCCCGAGTCCGTAGGTGACCCACGAGCCGAGACTCGGGAAACCCGTGCGGATCATGCCCGTGTTGACCTCGAAAAGCGCTGGTGCGTGGCTGATCGAGTTGCCGTAACAGCCGCGCAGCATCGCCGTGTGATCGATGACCTTCGCGAGGTGAGGGTAACGATCGGAGACCCAATGGCCGCTCTCGCCGTAGCGATCGAACTGGTAAGGCGACGGGAAGAGTCCGCCGCGGCTGCGCGACCCCTTCGTGTCGACGACCTCGCTGACGTTCTTGCCCTCGTACTTCTTGAGCGCGGGCTTGTAGTCGAAGAGATCGACCTGGCTCGGCCCTCCGTACATGAAGAGGAAGATGACGTTCTTCGCGCGCGCGGGGAAGTGCGCCTCGCGTGCGGAGAGCGGCGAGACGGAGGCGCCAGAGCCCGCACCGAGCCCTTTCTCCGCGAGGAGACTCGCGAGCGCGAGCGTGCCGAATCCGCTGCCGGCATGTGATAGCAGCTGTCGTCGCGAGATTGGAATGTGGCCGCCGAGGGTCTCAGTCGACATAGATGAACTCGTTGAGGGTCAGGAGCAGGTGGCAGAAGTTCTCGACGCTCTGGCCTTCGCTCGAGATGAACTCGACGCCCATCTCTCGCTCGTCGTCCGTCGGTGCGCGGGAAAACGCGAGCCAGTAGGCATTCTCGACGATTCGCGCGCGGTCTTCGCCTTCGTTCGGCGAGACACGCTTCGCGAAGTGTGCCGCCTGACCCCGCACGAACTCGTTGTTGAGCAGCAGGAGGGCCTGCGTCGGAACGGTGGTCTCTTCGCGCTTGCCGCGACTCGACATCGCGTCGGGCGTGTCGAAGGTCTCGAAGAACGGGACGCGCATCGAGCGGCGCATGAAGACGTACACGCTGCGACGCCACGTGTTCGGGCCGTCCTTGACGTTCGTCGGCCACTTGTTCGTCGAGCCCGTGTTGATCGCGTCGTTCGAGACCCACGGCTTGATGCTCGGGCCGTAGAGCGTGCGGTTGAGCGTGCCCGCGGTGTTCATGATCGAGTCGCGCAGGATCTCCGCCTCGAGACGTCGGGGGCGACGTCGCCAGATCAGCGAGTTCTCGGGGTCGATCTCGTGTCGCGCGCGATCCCACTTCGTGCTCTGCGTGTAGACGGCGCTCCGAAGGATCAGGCGGTGGATCGTCTTGAGTCGCCAGTCGTGGCGGATGAGCTCGCGTGCGAGCCAGTCGAGCAGCTTCGGGTGCGTCGGCTTCTCGCCGAGCTTACCGAAGTTGTTGCTCGTGCGAACGAGGCCGACACCGAAGTGATGCTGCCAGAGCCGATTGACAACGACGCGAGCCACGAGCGCGCCGGCGCCCGACTCGACGTCCGTGAGCCAATGCGCGAGACCCGGACGACCGTCACCGTTCTTGTCTTTCGCGCCGGACGCCTCGAGCCACGTTGCGAGGTCGCCGTCGGCCGGGCTCAAGAGACCGAGCACTCCCGTGCCGACGTCCTCTCCCTTGGCCTCGGTGTCGCCACGGTCGAGGAGCGGGTTCTTGCGTCGTCCGCCGCCGCCCCAGATCAGCGCGTTGACCTTCTGGCCTTCGCGTCCGATCGCGACTTGCTGCTTGCGGTCGCCGCCCGGCAGAAAGAAGCCGACGAGGCGGTAGTAGTCCTTCTGCGCGATCGGATCGTACTTGTGATCGTGACAGCGTGCGCAGCCGAGCGTCAGAGCGAGGAAGGCCGATCCCGTCGCGGAGACGATGTCGTCCATCTTGTCGTAGCGCGCCTTCTCGCGATCGACGCCGTCGACGTTCGTCACGGTCGAGCCCGCCGTGATGAACCCTGTGAGCGCCGTCGCGAGCGCATCGCCGCCGCCGAGCTGATCGCCGGCGATCTGGTAGCGAACGAAGCGGTCGAACGGAAGGTCTTCGTTGTGCGCTCGGATGACGGCGTCGCGATAGGTCCACGCTTCGGGTCGCTCGTTGTCCGACTCGTATCCGTGGCTCTCGCCGAAGCGCGCGACGTCGAGCCAGTGGCGCGCCCAGCGTTCGCCGTAGTGGGGGCTCTCGAGAAGTCGCGCGATGACCTTGTCCCAGGCGTCGGGCGACTCGTCCGCGACGAAGGCCTCGACCTCCTCGCGCGTCGGGGCGAGACCGATGAGGTCGAAGTAGGCACGGCGGATCAGCGTGCGCCGATCAGTCGTGGGGTTCGGAGTGATCTTTTTAGCCTGCGCCGCCGCAAGGATGAAGCGATCCAGGTCGGTGTGTGCCCAGGACGCATCCTTCTCGACGGTCGGAACGGACGCCTCGGCGAGGGGACGAAACGACCAGTGGTCGCGCGGGTCGCTCTCGGCGGGCGGGGCGCTCGGGGCGATCGGGGCGCCGAGGAGGCTGAGAATCGTGACGATGGAAAGCATCAGGTCGGGTACTCGGTTTCGTAGGATTATTTTGACGCATGACTTTGCGGTGACACAAGTCATGATGCTGATTTGCTTCGGGACAACTCGCCGTGAGGATGTGGGATTCAGATCTACGAGACGAGGTTTTCGCCATGAGATTCGTGCTGACCGTCGGAGTCGTATTCGTCGCCGCGGCGTTCGGATCGTCGCGAGTCGAGTCTGAGGAGACGAGCGAGCTGCTGACTCCCGACGAGGTCTGGAAGGGATTCGATCCCGACGACCGCGTCTTCGACGAGGAGATCGTGCGTCGGTTCCGAGAGGACGGCTACTCGGCCAGGGAGGTCTACTTCGACGCCTACGTGCACGGTTCGAAGGTGCGCGTGTACGGGTTGTATGCTGTCCCGATCTCGGCGACGAGGGAGGGTGCTGCTCGACTGCCGGCCCTGATGCACCTTCACGGCGGCGGGCAGACGGTCGGGAAGCACTGGGTGAGGAATTGGACGCAGCGTGGCTACGCGTTTCTCTCGATCAACAGCCACGGTGAGTGGCCCGATCGAAAGCGCTACACGGAATACCCCGAGAAGCTTCGACACGGGAATCACCGTGAGGCGAAAGCCTTACTCAAGGCGACCGTGCCGAACGTGCGCGCGAGCAGCTGGTACATCTGGACCGCCGTAAATCGTCGCGCGCTCGCGTATCTGGCGCAGCAGAAGGAGGTGAATCCCGATCGCATCGGCATCTGCGGCATCTCTATGGGCGGCACGAGCGTGTGGAGCGTCGCGATGGATCGGCGCGTTCGCGCGGCTTGTGCGGTCTACGGAATCGGTTGGAATGAGCATTCGATCTTTGCTCGCAAGCTCGCCGAGGACGCCGCGTTTCGTCTATCGACAGAAACCGAACGGCAGCGTCGATGGAACGCCGGCATGGCGCCGCAAGCCTACCCGCCGTACCTGCGCAGCCCGATGCTCGTACTCAACGCCTCGAACGACCAGCACGGCAACCTCGACTACGTCTTCGACACCGTCGGACGGCTGCCGAAGGACGTGCCTTGGTCCGTCGCGATCACCCCGCACTTTCGTCATCACATCGGATATCGAGAGTCGAAGAATCTCGAGCTTTGGATGGACGCTTGGCTCGAGGGAAAGGCCGACGGACGACTCGCGAACGGGCAGCCTTGGCCGAAGACTCCGAGCGCACGACTCGAGGTCGACAACGAGGGCGAGGTCGCGCTTCGGCTCGAGCTCGACGACGCGGAATCCGCCGAGGATCTGCGCGTGTTCTACAACGTCGGCAACACGGAGAACAAATCGCGCTACTGGCGTGAGGTCTCGCCCGGCGGTAATGGGGCGACGCGCATCGCCAAGCTCACGACGATCGATCTCGACTTGCCGCTCGTCGCGTTCGCCAACGTCTACTACGAGTCGGGCGTCGTCGTGACCTGTCCGCTCGTCCATTGCGTTCCGAGGAAGCTCGGCGCGACGAACGCGAGCGATCGTCGCTCGAACGACATCTACCGGGCGAGCTCGGGCTTGCGCGACTGGACGACGCGCTCGCCCGGTACGGACCCGAATCCGCCGATCGCGAGGCCGCTGCGAATTCTCCGCGGGCCTGACGGCAGGCCCGGAATCGCCCCCGACAACAAGTACCGCCGGCTCATGACGTACAAGATCGGCGACCCGAAGTGGCGCGGGCCGGAGGACGCGAAGCTGCGCTTTCGGGTCTACTCGAAGACGGCCC
>CAYZGY010000643.1:0-5084 GCA_964478085.1 uncultured Planctomycetia bacterium | reverse complement strand
CGACGTCATCTTTTGCCGCAACGTTCTGATCTACTTCGAGAAGCCCGTCGTCGCGAAGCTCATCGAGTCGTTCCACGCGACGCTCAATCCGGGCGGTTTCCTCTTCCTCGGACATGCCGAATCGGCCAGCGACTTCGGCCGACTCTTTCGGCCGATCTACACCAAGGACGCGTTCTACTTCCAACGCCGAAGCGCGTCAGAAAACGACCGTGAGCTCGATCCTCACAAGGCGCTTTCCGACGCGTTCGAGGAAGTGCACAAGCGCTACGAGGCGACGACGCACCGAGCCACCCAACGGCTCCATCGCGCGCCTGGCGGGTTGGGCTGACTTGACCGAGCGAAGCGCGAGCAAGAGGGGGCTTCCCGAAAGCCTCCTGAGCTACGCCAGAATCTCGTGCATTACGTTTCCGTGGACGTCCGTCAGTCGGAAGTCGCGTCCCTGGAAGCGGTACGTCAGGCGCTTGTGGTCGACACCGAGGCAGTGGAGCATCGTCGCGTGGAAATCGTGCATGTGGCAGACGTTGTCGACGGCGTTGTAGCCGAAATCGTCCGTCCCACCGTACGAGATGCCTCCCTGGATCCCGCCGCCGGCCATCCACCACGAAAAGCCCTTGATGTGATGGTCACGACCGTTGCCTTGTGCCATCGGCGTACGACCGAACTCGCCGCCCCAGACGACGAGCGTGTCGTCGAGCAATCCGCGCTGCTCGAGATCCTGAACGAGGGCTGCCGAGGGCTTGTCGACGTAACTGGCCGTTCGTCGCACTCCCCCACCGACGCCGCCGTGGTGATCCCAGCCGCGGTGGTAGATCTGGATGAAGCGGACGCCGCGCTCCGCCATGCGTCGCGCGAGAAGGCAGTTCGCCGCGAAGGATCCGTCGGGCTCCTTGACGCCGTACATCTCGAGCGTCGACTGCGACTCCTTCGAGAAGTCGGCGAGGTCGGGGACGCTGCGCTGCATCTTGAACGCCATCTCGTACTGCGTGATGCGCGTGGCGATCTCGGGGTCGGCGACACGACGACCGAAGCGACGGTTGAGCTTTTCGACCGCCTATATGACATCGCGTTGCTTCCCTCGATCGACACCGGCCGGATTCTTGAGGTAGAGCACCGGCTCGCCGCGCGAGCGAAGGTAGACGCCTTGGTAACGACTCGGGACGAATCCCGCCTGCCATTGTCGCGACGCGATCGGCTGATCCTGCGCACCACCGACCGAGACCATGACGACGAATCCCGGCAGGTCGTCGGCCTCGTTGCCGAGCCCGTACCAGAGCCACGAGCCCATGCTCGGCCGTCCCGAGATCGACGTCCCGGTGTTCATGAAAGTGTGCGCCGGGTCGTGGTTGATCTGCTCGGTGACCATCGATCGGACGACGCAGATCTCATCCGCGACGGAGCCGATGTGCGGCAGCGCCGACGACAGGAGCTGACCCGACTTGCCGTAACGCTCGAACTTGATCTGCGGCCCGAGACAGGTGAGCTTTCGCCCCTGCAGCTGCGCGATCGGCTGCCCCTTCGTGATCGACTCGGGCATGCCCTTGCCGTGCATCTCGGCGAGCTTGGGCTTGTAGTCGAGCGTCTCGAGGTGCGACGCCCCACCGGCCATGCACAGGAAGATCACGCGCTTGGCCTTGGGCATGTGATGGAGAGCCGGAAGCGCTCCGCCAACGCTGCTCGCGAGCTTCGCGTCGCCGTCTTGCGCGACGAGATCGCGACCGAGCAGCGATCCGAGCGCGATCGTTCCCATACCCGCAGCCGTGCGACCGAGAAAGGTTCGACGAGAGACGGCGTCACGAGCTTCTGCCGGAATGTAGTTCTGGTTCTGGAACATGGAAGCCTCCAGGCGATTCTTGCTATCGCTCATCGAACGTATCAGTTGCGGGTAATCGTTTCGTGAAGGTTCAAGATCGTGCGACAGACGGACGTCCACGCAGCGATCTCGGGTGACGGCGCCCCCGGCGGAGCCGGCGCGACGCCGACCTTGAGGAGCTCGGCCGCCTCGGCAGCCTCGGCCCCGTACTCGGCGAGGTGTTTCGCGTAGAGATCGGCGAGAATCTCGATCTCCTCCGCGTCGGCTCGTCGCGACGTCGCGAGACGGAACGCCCAGGCGATTCGCTTCTCGACGGAGTCACCGCCTTCCTTCACGCAGCGCGCAGCGAAGACTCGTGCCGCCTCGACGTAGGTCGGATCGTTCAAAAGCACGAGTGCCTGCTGCGGGATGTTCGACACGGGGCGCTCCGCCGTGCACTCCTCGCGATTCGGCGCGTCGAACGCCATCAGGCTCGGGTGCAGGAAGGAGCGTTGCCACCACGTGTACATCCCGCGGCGGTATCCGTTCTCACCCTTGTCGGCGCTCCACCTTCGCTTCGGAAAGTTGAGGTGCATCCAGTAGCCAGCCGGCTGATACGGCTTGACGCTCGGTCCACCGATCTTGCGCGAGAGAAGCCCGCTCAGCGCGAGCGCGTTGTCACGAACGGTCTCCGCGTCGAAACGCCATCGCGACTGCGCCGAGAGGAGGCGGTTGTAGGGATCCTTGTCCGCGTAAGCCGTGTTCGGCACGGACGACTGCCGGTACGCCGCCGACGTGACGAGGAGTCGGATCATGTGCTGGACGTTC
The DNA here is from genome assembly GCA_964478085.1 of uncultured Planctomycetia bacterium. Lineage (GTDB taxonomy): Bacteria > Planctomycetota > UBA8108 > UBA8108 > UBA8108 > CAYMLL01. The sequence continues at coordinate 2,467 of CAYZGY010000643.1, read as the reverse complement.
CAGCCGCTCTCGACGAACTCGACCGCGAGCCAGTCGAGAAGCTCGGGATGCGTCGGCGGTTCGCCCATCGCGCCGAGGTCATCGAGCCGGGAGGAGATGCCCTTGCCGAAGTAGAGCTTCCAGAGTCGATTGACGAAGACACGTGCGGTCAACGGGTTGTCCTTCGAGATGAACCACTTGGCGAGATCGAGGCGCGTCGGACGCTCGTCGCCCGTGTCGAGCTTGCCGAAGTAAGCCGGGATCGCCGGCTGAACGACCTTGCCCGAATCGTCGAGCCAATTGCCGCGCGGCAGAACGCGCACCGTGCGCGGATTGCCCGTCCTCGAGACGATGCAGCGGGAAAAGCTCTTCTCGAGATCCTGCTTCTGCTTCTCGAGCGCGGTGACCTCTGCACGCGCCGCGACGAGCTGCGGAGCGATCGTCACGTAGTACTTGTGGATCGTCGCTTTCTGGGCTTCCGACCGCTTGTCACGCTCGACGTTGAGAGCCTTGACAACGTCCGGCGGCAGCTTGTTGTCCGCCTGGTGACGGAAGTAGAAGCCCGATCCGCCGCCCGTGTTGACGATCTTCATCAGGAGCGTGTTGGCGCCCTTCTGGAGCCGCACCGTGACCTTGTCCTGATCGGGCTGGACGCCACGCTGGGCGTTATTCGAGTGAACGATCTTGCCGTTGATCCAGACACGCACGCCGTCGTCGCTTCCGAGCGAGAGCGGTAGCGACATCTCGGTCGACGCGACGACCGTACGGTAGAGGTACCAAGCGCCGATCGTCGAGTCGAAGGGATGCACCTTGCCGTCGGCGAGGTCCTTTCTCTCCTTCCACTCGAGCTTGGCGTCCGAGTGCTTCTCCGAGAGCGCGACCTTGTCCTCCGGGAGGAACGACTTGTCGAAGGCCTCCTGCGCGCTGCCCGCCTGAAACGGCCCGATCAGATGCCAGGCTCCGAGCTCGGGCGGCACACGCTTGTCCTGCTCGGCCTCCCACTTGCGCTGCGAGTCGGCGACGCGCGCGAGCACCTCGGCCGGCGGATTCTCGAGCTGCTTCTTCGCCGCAGCGATCTTTTTCTCGATCTCTGCCACACCCGATTCCTGCTCGAGCGAAGGGACGGGAATGCCGCCGTCACGATCGCCGATCGGCGACTCCTGAATGTCGGCGAAGAAAGCCGCCATGGTGTAGAAGTCGTCAGCGCCGTAAGGATCGAACTTGTGCGCGTGGCACTGCGCGCAACCGAGCGTCGCGCCCATCCACACCACCGAGACGTTGCGCACGCGATCCGACGCGTTCTTCGCCTCGTATTCCTTCGGCTGCGCGCCACCCTCCTCGGTCGTCTGAATCAGCTTGTTGTACGCCGAGGCGACACGCTGCCAGCGGCTCGCTTCGGGAAGAAGGTCTCCAGCGAGCTGCTCGACGGTGAAGCGGTCGTAGGGAAGGTTTTCGTTGAACGACTTGATGACGTAGTCACGATACGGCGACACCGCGCGAGGGTTGTCCGAGTGGTAACCGCGCGTGTCGGCGAACCGCACGAGATCGAGCCAGAAGACGGCCATACGCTCGCCGTAGTGAGGCGACTGCAGCAGGCGGTCCAGGAGTCGCTCGTACGCTCCGTCTTTCTTATCGTTGAGAAACGCGTCGATCTCGGCCGGACTCGGAGGCAAGCCGGTGAGATCGAAGGTCAGACGACGGAGCAGCGTGACGCGATCTGCCCCGCCTGCGGGCTGCATTCCCTCTCGCTCGAGACGCGACAGGATGAATCGATCGACCGCGCCGCGCGCCCACTTCTTCGCCTTCACCTCGGGCGCGGGACGACGGACGGGCAGCTTGTACGCCCAGTGCTCCTCCCACTTCGCGCCCTGCTCGATCCACTTCGAGAGAAGAGAGATCTCTTCGGCGGTGAGCTTCTTGCCACTCTCAGGAGGCGGCATGCGGTCGTCAGGATCCTCCGCGCTGATGCGACGGATCACCGAGCTCTTGGCGGGATCGCCCGCGACGATCGCGTGACGCTTGCCGCGCTTCCACGCGAGCGCATCTTCGCGACGATCGAGTCGCAGCTTCGCTTTGCGCTCCTCTGCATCGGGGCCGTGGCACGTGAAGCAATTCGCCGCGAGAATCGGGCGGATCTGTCGGTTGAAGTCGACGCTCGCCTCTTCGGCATGCACCGACGTCGCAACTGACATCGCAGCCGCCAACGAGAACGAGAGGAAGTATCGTGAAGCTTTCATGATCTTCTTCAGTGGGTACTCGAACATTCCGAACACAGTGCGAGATTGTAACTGAGCCGGAGCCCAGGAAGGAAGCCGGCGGTCGGAAACTGTTCGACTCCGCCCGAATCGTAGACGAAATCGAACACTGCGCAGTCGACAGACCGCACCGTCAACCGATGTTGCAAAACCCCTGCCGATCCACTCAGAGCGCCCAGACGACCGCCATAACGGCCATCGACTCCCGCTCCGCGGCCCTCGAGCTCAGCGAC
>CAYZGY010000642.1:0-5085 GCA_964478085.1 uncultured Planctomycetia bacterium | reverse complement strand
CCCAGGCGTATCGAGATTCTCGAGACCGACGGCGGAGAACCGCGCGAGCGCAGCTCCACGAACGCTGAGGGCAAGCTGTTCCGCATCTACTCGAGTGACGAAGGCGTCGCCGTCGCGAACGTGGCTCGCGCCATCGTCCAGCGCATCGAAGCCGACCTCGCCGAGGCCTTGCTTTCGGGCAAGCCGGACCTCGACGCGCTGTTCGGGCGAGCCGGAAACGAGACGCAGATCTTCAACGTCCTCGGCGCTGGAACGGGAAGCTTCGAGCTGACCTACAACGGGAGAACGACCGACGCGAACCTCACTCACGAGTCCCCCGCCGATGAGCTCGAGGAAGCTCTCGAGTCGCTACCCGGCGTCTCCGACGTAACGGTCAAGGGAAGCGGAGCGAGCAGTGATCCGTGGCGCGTGCGCTTCGACGACGCGGCGCAGGACGCTCGCAACGACTTCTTCCTTCTGACGGTCGACAACACGGAGCTCATCAGCACGCCGCTGGACTCCGCCGATGCCGCCGCGACGACGCGCATGTCGATCTCGCTGAGTGACCCCGCGAACTACCAGCGCGTCTACTACGATGCGACGGCCGAGGAGGTCAAGATCCACGGTGGGCGCGGCAACGACACGTTCATCTCGGACGACAGCATGGCTGAGCTCGTCGTTCACGGCGACGAGGGGGCGGACAACTTCCTCATCGGACGCGTCATCAAGACGAAGGTGGTCGAGGTCGACGGCCAGCGAATCGAGATCGTCGACGGTCTCGACGGCATCACGAACGGCGTCAGCTTCAACGGCAAGTTCTACGGCGGTGCGCAGGACGACTACTTCGAGGTCAACCACAACGTCGGAACGCTCGATCTCTACGGTGAGCAGGGCGACGACGTGTTCTTCCTCAAGGCTCAGCTGCAGGAGCGTCCCGGCGGCACCGGCGGTGTAGGGACCGGAAGAAACGTCGAGGAGATCGACGGCGGCGAGATCACGGCGGGTGCCGGCGACGATCAGAATCAGATCGAGGAGACCGACGAAGACGTTCTCATCGACTACGTCGAGAACAACCGCGTCAACATCTTCGGCGGCAGCGGCTTTGACACGGTCGTCGTCGCGGGTACGGCCCTCGACGATACGTTCTACATCTTCCAGGACAACGACGGCCGACAGTATCTCTTCGGCGCCGGTCTCAAGATCGAGAACATTCAAGGCATCGAGCGCTTGGCGCTCATCGCGGGTGGAGGCGACGACACGGTCTTCCTCTACGGGCTCGATGAAGACCTCAGTCTCGTGATCAACACGGGCTCGGGCGACGATCGTGTCGTCGTCGGAGGCGGTGAGGAGACATTCGAGGTCACCTATCCGGCGTCGAACGCCGTGTACTCGGTCGAGCAGAACATCCTCGAGGATGTCTACCGCTCCGAGACGATCAACTACCACGATCTCGTCCTCGTTCATCGCGGCAGCTTCAACTCCGATGCCGAAGCACGCAAGGAGGCTTGGCGCCGCTTCTACGAGACGTGGGTGAACGCGGGGCTCTCCGCGAACGAGCGGGCCGCGCTGACCATTGACCAGAGGCACTGGGATCTGCTCGAGGCGAACCTCGCCGTCGCGCTCAAGGTCTAGGCTCAGGCTGTCGAGAAGGCCGCGAGCTCCAGGCCGGTCGTTCCACTCTGGCAGCTGGACTATTCGCGTAGGGCGGACTTCCTCGCTGACGTGAACGAGCTCGAGAGCCAGCTGCAGGACGCAAACAGCGGTCGCTGGCGCTATCAGACGCTCGACTCGAGAACGTCGGGCTTCCTCGGATTGGGGCGAACGTACTCGAGTCGGCTGTACTCGGCGTTGGGGGTCAACGTGGCTCCGCGGCTTCCGACAGAGGTGGCGTTCGAGACGATGAGGAGCGTCGGAGCGGAGCCGTGGACCTTCGCCGGCGGCGAGTCCTTGGATCGCAGGATGTTCTTCGGCTATCTGCGTCCGGTCGTCGCCTACACGATCTGGGGAGACATGGTTCGCGCCGAGCAGGTCCGCGAGGGCACGGGACTGTTCAGCCGGAGAATCGCGGGCTGGGGCTACGAGCCGGATCTTTACAAGGGCGACCTCTACACGGGTCAGATCCCCGCTGGCGGCCGATGGATGTCTCACATCGCGGGCGAGGAGGGCGTCTGGATTCCCAAGGAATCGTACGGCGCAGGTGCTGGCGAACGACTCTTCTGGGATCTGATCACGCTCTTCTACGACATCGCTTCGCCATCGCCCGACAACGTCATCAACATCGAGCATCACTACGAGGCCGAAGAGCGCGTCGACTCCGCCTCGTATCGCTTCGACCGTCTGCCGGTGCGAACCGTCGAGAAGATCCTGCCGGCCAACTACGACATCGGGAAGATCGCGGGTGTCGTGCGCATCGCAGGCGGTTCCGGGACGGACAGCATCGAGATCAACGCTCGGGATCCCGAGGGTACGAACGTGACCGTCCGGTCCGAGACTCTCGAGATCGCCGAGTACGACTACGACACCTCGGCGCTCGAGATCACGACGCCGGGCGTCACGCACGATGACGTCCAGAGCGCGCTGGCTCGCGCCGACAAGGAGACCCGGATCGGTGTCCTCGACCAGCTGGCCCACGACGAGATCGATCGTGCGACGGTGACGCTCTCGGTCGACAACGAGACGAACACGTTTGTTCTGCGCGACTCGCTCAGCGTGCTGATGACGAGTGTCGAGAAGCTGAGGACCGACGTCACGCTCGACACGGATATCCAGGTCTCCTACCGGCAGGATCTCGAGGATTTCGTCACGCGCGGTCGCGAGTTGCTGGGCGACGAGGTGACCAGCGCCTACGAGTTCTCTCTCGACTCTCTCGACGAGCTGCTCAACCGGAGCGTTCTGCGGGAGATGATCGAGGATACGCAAGGGAACGCGGCGCTCGCTGACGTGGCCGAGGAGGTCGAGGAGTCTCTCAACGGAGTGAGAGACTTCCTGACGCTGGTCTCCGTCAACCGGCAGCTCAAGGACACCACGAGTCCGGACGGCGGCTTCTCGTGGACGGGCGACACGGCCCTTCGCGTCTATCAGCAGATCTCCCCGAACCTCGCGGGCCGAACGACGACCTTCAAGTACAACCAGGAGATCTGGGAGCCGGCCGTCTACGCCGACCGCACGGCGTGGAACGAGCGCGGTGGCAGGTACGGCGCGCGCATCGATCCGTACGACGAGGCGGATGACGTCCGGCCGTTCACTCAGAACGACGTGATCGCCGAGACTCGCATGATTCGCGAGATCGAGTATCGCGTCAGTGGCGTCACGTACCGAGTCAACGATCGTCCGCTCGTCGGCAACCAGATCGAGATGGAGAAGGCCTACATCGCCCGGCTCGACAACCTCGATACGTCGTACTACACGTACTCGTACTACGAAGTCGACAGCGCGGGTGATCGAGTGCTCGAGGCTGTCGCGATTCGCCGACTCAACGATACGGATCCGAACGTCGACGCGTCCGTGGCAGGTCGCAGCGCTCTCGACGGCACGCCGCCGCGCGAGGGGATGGCGCCCGCGAATGATCAGGTCTACCTGAATCCCGACAACTGGCTCGCCTATCTCGACCGTCTGGTCGTCGAGGGGTGGCTGACGACGTCCGAGCGAGACGGCTTCGCTGACGAGGACTTTACCGACGAGGTGGTGACGCGTCTCATCGAGGAGGCCTTCGAACAGACCGAGCGCGATGACGTGACCGCACCGATCGCGGACGGGCTCTTGATCTACAAGCCGCAGATCGTGGACGACGTCGAGGTGCTCGTCGAGCACAGTGTCGACATCGAGACGTTCCAGAACCGCGCAGGGTTCTACCTGCCGCAGAAGGTCACGATCAAGCGAACCGACGAGGTCGATATCGTCGTCGGCTCCGCCTACGTCGTGCGCCAGGTCGAAGGCTCGGCGTACCGTGCGATCTACGACCGGGTTCTCGGGCTCAACGAGCATGGAATCTGGTTCGGAAGATTCGAGTCCCTGGCTCTCTCGCTCGATTCAGCCGATGGCTCTGGCGCTGCCGATGTGGTGACGCTCGACAGCCTCTTCTACGTCGACTCCTCGAGCCTCTCGACGGGTGGCGGTGACGATCAGGTCTACACCAACACGACGGCGCGCGGCTCGACGAGTATCGACGCAGGAGCCGGGAACGACCTCGTGCATCTGCGAGCAGTTGTCGGTGAGACCATGGTCTTCGGTGGCGATGGAACCGACGTCATTCGAGTCAACTATGACCGCGACGGTCAGCAGACCTTCGCTGACGGTGTCGACGGGGAGCTGACGCTGCACGGCCAGGACGGCACGGATCTCTACGAGATCGGCCTCTCCGGCGACGGCGCGGCACGCATTCACGTGATCGACGATGAGCGCAGCGACGAGGAGCGTGAGGAGGACGGAACGGTCTACGAGGGCCAGGACCGCCTCAATCTGTTCGGGACGGACGAGGCCGATCTCTTCCTCTTCCGACCGGACACGATCTCCTCCGTCGAGCTCGACGACACGCGCGAGCAGGTGCCCGGTGGCGGTGTCGAGCGCGTGCGCTACGACGGCAACCTCAACGGCGGAATCACGGTCTTCGGCCGTGACGGCGACGACACGTTCGTCTTTGACGACAACAGCGCGACGATGACGGTCTTCGGCGACGCGGGCAACGATACCTTCCAGGTCGGGCAGGTCTTCCAGTCGCCGCGTGATGGCAGCAATCCGTCGAACGGTCTCGCGGAGGAAGACTACTTCACGACGACGCAGACCACGCGCGGCTACTTGAGCAACGGCGTCAGCCTCCCTGTGAACCTCTTCGGCGGAACGGGTGACGACAGCTTCACGGTCTATCGCACCTTGGCCGAGATCTTCCTCTTCGGTGAGGACGGCAGCGACACCTTCCGCGTGCGTGCGTTCATCAAGGTCGATCCTGATGACCCGAAGGGGCCGCTGACGAACGTCAACGCCGGTGCTGGAGCCGACTTCATCGACTTCACGGTCAACGCCCCGATCAACATCATCGGTGGCGACGGCTTCGACACCGTGAGTGTCGTTGGCACCGAGGCCGACGAGGACTTCGTCGTCACGCGCTCG
>CAYZGY010000641.1:2303-5121 GCA_964478085.1 uncultured Planctomycetia bacterium | reverse complement strand
CGAGCACGCGCACCTTGCCGTCACCGCCCGGGACGATGAGCTCCGCGCGTCCGTCGCCGTCGACATCGGCGATGGCTGCATAGCCCGTCGTCGGTGCGTCGTGGGTCCACTCGATGCGCGGCTTGCCGTCCGTGCCGACGCCGATTGCGTGGCGACCGATGAGGAACTCGCCCCGGCCGTCTCCGTCGATGTCGCACGATAGCGCCGGCCCGAGCGCTCGCTCGCTGAGCTCGAGCTGCCACTCCTTCTTGCCCGTCCAAAGATCACGACACACGAAGACGCCATCTCTCGCGCGTTCGTAAGCGACCTCCGTCTCTCCGTCCCTCCGTCCCCGAGCGAAAAAGAAGAACTCAGCGACTCGACCGCCTTTCGATAAAACCGGGTCCCCCTCGAGGGGGACCCGCCTATCGGCGGGGAAGAGGAGTCGCTCTACGGGCGACAACTACCCTGCCAAAGGGGGGTATCCGCCGGAGCCGTCGATGAGCTCGAGAGCGCGCTTCGCAAAGTGCTTCAGGCTCGCGACAAATAGACTGTCCGGATCGCCGGCAACGTTTCCGAGTAGAAGTGAGATTCCCGAGGGGACGAGGCGTGGGGTCCCACTCGAGAATTGGACACAAGGGGCGTATCGGTTAGGTTCGATACTTTCCAGGTTCTGTGCGACAAGACCTGTGCGCGCGTTGCCTCAGCATCGCCTCGAGGATTCCCATGCTCCACACACTGCCCGGCAAGTCGATCGCCCTACTGCTGCTCGTCACTCCGCACATCGCCATGGCGGCGGACGATGTCGAATTCCAGCGCCGTGTGCTGCCGATTCTCTCCAACCATTGCTTTCCTTGTCACGGTCCCGATGCGAAGACGCGCGAGGCGGGGCTGCGGCTGGACGTGCGGGAATCGGCCATCAAAAGGGATCGCTCCGGCAACAGGGCGATCGCGCCGGGAGATGTCGGGGCCAGCGAGCTGGTTCTTCGCGTGACCGCGGACGACGAAGCCGATCGAATGCCGCCTGTCGACGGCGGGAAGCCCCTCTCTCCCGAACAGATCGAGGTCCTCAAGAAGTGGATCGAGCAGGGGGCGGACTACCAATCGCACTGGGCGTTCAGCCGTCCTGTGATGCCGAAGAAGCCTCGAGTCCAGCGGGCGAGCTGGGTGAAGAACGAAATCGATCGCTTCGTGCTCGCGCGGCTCGAGAGCGAAGGGCTGGAGCCTGCCGCGGAGGCGAGCCGGGAGACGTTGATCCGTCGCGTCAGCTTCGACCTGACGGGTCTGCCTCCGACACCGGCGGAGATCGACGCGTTCCTATCCGACAAGTCGCCGAACGCTTACGCGCGAATCGTCGATCATTACTTGGACTCATCCGCCTACGGCGAGCACATGGCTCGACACTGGCTCGACCTCGCGCGCTACGCGGATTCCAACGGCTATCAATACGACACCGAGCGCCAGCAATGGGTGTGGCGCGACTGGGTCATCGATGCCTACAACCGCAACAAGCCGTTCGACGACTTCACCGTCGAGCAGCTCGCCGGCGACCTCTTGCCGGACGCGACCGCTCAGCAAAAGCTGGCTACCGGTTTCAACCGTAACCACGGTATCACCATCGAAGGGGGAGTCATCGATGAGGAGTACCGAACCGAGTACGTCATGGATCGACTGGTCACCACCGGCGCGGTTTGGATGGCGCTGACCATCGGCTGCGCTCGCTGCCACGACCACAAGTACGACCCGATCTCCCAGAAAGAGTTCTACCAGCTCTACGCTTTCTTCAATCAGGTACCGGAGCGCGGAGCGAATGGCTTCGCGCCCAAGGAGCGCATCGCCTCTCCGCTGGCCGCCGCGCAGCAGCAGAAACGTCATGCGGAAATGTCCCGTCTGAGGGCAGAGCTGAAGAAGCCGGCGAACGTCGAGACCCAGCTCGCCCGTTGGACGCGTGAGATCGCCCGATCGCCTGCCGGTGGGTGGAGTGTGCTCCGTCCGGAGAAGATAAAGTCCTCCGGGGGAACTCGTCTCACGAGGCTCGATGACAACAGCATCCTTGCCGGAGGGTCCAATCCCTCAAAGGACATCTACGAGATCTCGGCGCGAACCGATGCGACGAAGCTCACCGGTATCCGGCTCGAAGCCCTGATGCACGAAACGCTTCCCGGGGGAGGACCCGGACGTCACAGCAATTCCAATTTCGTCCTGAGCGAGCTCGAGTTGACGGCGGTGTCGGAGAGAGACCCGTCGAAACAAGAGGCGATCAAGTTCGTCCGCGCGATCGCCGACTATTCCCAGGCGGGCTACGAGGTCGCCAGGGCGATCGACGGCACCGTGGCCAACTCTAAAGGCTGGGCCGTTGATGGGCCGACTCGCAAGAAGCCGGCTACCGCGATGTTCGTCGCCGCCGCGCCGTTTGGCTACGAAGGCGGCACGGAGCTGAGGTTTCGATTGCGCCATGAGGCCAACTTCGGAACGCATGGAATGGGCCGGCCACGGCTCTCGGTCACTACGGACGCTCCGGAGCTCCTGCAGCTGAAGGGGGTCCCTTCCGACATACGTGAGATTGCGGTCAAGGCGAAGGACCGGCGTACCCGCGCGCAAAAGGAGCGGTTGCGTGACTACTTCCTGACGCATCACAACCCGAACCAGGCACTGCAGGATCGCATCTCGGCCATCGAGAGAGAAGCGGCCGGCTCTTTTCCCGAGACGATGATCATGCAGGACATGTCCAAGCCACGCGCGACTCGCGTCCTCGACCGTGGCCAGTACAACGAGCCAATGGAGGTGGTCGAGCCCGGCGTCCCCGGCGAGGCTGAGGAACTGCACGCCGTCGGTGACG
>CAYZGY010000641.1:0-2293 GCA_964478085.1 uncultured Planctomycetia bacterium | reverse complement strand
CCGAGAGTCTGTCCGAGTCTCGCAAGTCCTATCGGAATCGACTGGACTTTGCCCGATGGCTTGTCGATCCGGATCACCCGCTGACAGCGCGGGTGGCGGTGAACCGGTATTGGCAGCGGCTCTTCGGTGTCGGGCTCGTGAAAACGTCGGAAGATCTCGGAGTGCAAGGAGAGTTGCCCAGTCACCCGGCCTTGCTCGATTGGTTGGCGCTGGAGTTCGTTCGCAGCGGCTGGGACATCAAGCACATGCATCGGCTCTTGCTGAACTCGGCGACCTACCGTCAGACTTCGCATGTCGGTGCGGCGGCTTACCGGCGGGATCCGGAGAACCGACTGCTCGCCCGAGGCCCGCGGATGCGTCTGGACGCGGAGGAAGTTCGGGACGCCGCCCTGGCGACCAGCGGCTTGCTCGTGCAGCGGCTCGGTGGCAGGAGCGTTTACCCGTACCAGCCGAAGGGGCTTTGGCTGGAGCTGAACAACCGTCCTGGCTATTCGAAGGAATACAAGCAGGGAAAAGGCGACGCTCTCTACCGACGCAGTCTGTACACGTTTTGGAAGCGCACTGTTCCGTCACCGATGCTGAAGACGCTCGACGCACCCGAGCGCGAGTTCTGCACGATTCAGCGGTCTCGAACCAACACGCCTCTCCAGGCTCTGCTGCTGCTCAACGGTCCACAATTCGTGGAGGCAGCGCGGAAGCTCGGGGAGCGGATGATGACGGAGGGGGGCCGGGCGATCGACGAGCGGATCACCTTCGGGTTCCGGCTGATGACAGGTCGAGAGCCTGGTCGTGGCGAGCTGATCGTGTTTCGTGAGGCCTACGCGGAAGAGCTGAAGCGCTACTCGAAAGACAAGGCCGCTGCGCTGAAGCTGCTGAAGGTCGGCGAGTCGCCGTTCAACGCCGAGCTCGATGCGGCGGAGCTGGCCGCCATGACCAGCTTGGCGCGCTTGATTCTCAATACCGATGAGGCCATCACGAAGGGATAGCTTGATGATCGACCCGTTTCGCGAATCGGGACTACTTCAAAATCGACGGCAGTTCTTCAGCCGCTCGAGTACGGGCATCGGTGTCGCTGCGCTCGCGTCGCTGCTGAATATCGAGGCGTCCTCTGCGGGTGAGATGTCGCATTCCCTCGAGCTGGGCGTACCTCATTTCGCTCCCCGGGCGAAGCGGGTGATCTATCTGCTGCAGTCGGGAGCGCCTTCGCAGGTAGACCTGCTGGATTACAAGCCAACGCTCGAGAAGTTGCACATGAGCGAGCTGCCCGACAGCGTGCGCGACGGGCAGCGCCTGACCGGCATGACCGCCGGGCAGAAGAGGTTCCCCGTCGTCAAGTCTCCGTGGAAGTTCCAGCGACACGGCAAGTCCGGTACGTGGATCAGCGATCTCCTCCCGCACATGTCTGCAGTCGTCGATGACATCTGCGTCGTTCGATCGATGCACACCGAGGCGATCAACCACGATCCGGCGGTCACGTTCTTCCAGTCGGGACACCAACAGCCCGGGCGTCCGAGCATCGGGGCTTGGCTCAGCTACGGATTGGGAAGTGAGACCGAGAACCTGCCCGCGTTCGTCGTGTTGCTCAGCAAGAACACGTTCAACCAGGCACAGCCACTCTACGACCGTTTGTGGGGGAGCGGCTTCCTGTCCTCGAGACACCAGGGCGTGAAGTTTCGCAGTCAGGGCGACCCGGTCCTCTACTTGAGCGACCCCGCCGCCGGCGACCGTACTCAGCGGCGCGCTCTGCTGGATCGCCTGGCGAAGCTCAACCGTTTGCGCGAGCGAGAAATCGGCGACCCTGAGATTTCGACGCGCATAGCCCAGTACGAGATGGCCTACCGCATGCAGGCCTCCGTGCCGGAGCTGGCCGACATCTCCGGGGAGCCTGCGAGCACGTTCAAGCTCTACGGCGAGGAGGCGAAACGACCCGGCACGCATGCCGCCAATTGCCTACTCGCACGTCGGCTGGCCGAGCGAGGCGTGCGGTTCATTCAGGTGTTTCACCGTGGCTGGGATCATCACAGCAACGTCCGAGGCAACCTGCCGACCCTCGCGAAGCAAACCGACCAGGGCTCCGCGGCGCTCATCACCGATCTGAAGCAACGCGGCATGCTCGATGACACGCTGGTGATTTGGGGCGGCGAGTTCGGCCGCACCGTCTACGCCCAGGGAAATCCCAGGTCGTTCGGTCGCGACCATCACCCGCGTTGTTTTTCGATCTGGATGGCAGGCGGCGGCATCAAGGGGGGCCAGACCTACGGGGAGACGGACGACTTCTGCTACAACGTCGTGA
>CAYZGY010000640.1:388-5123 GCA_964478085.1 uncultured Planctomycetia bacterium | reverse complement strand
GTCGCACCGCTGCCGCGTTCGGGTGGTGCTCGGACATCTTGATGCCGAACTTGCGCATCATGCGTCCCGCCTCCTTCTCGCCGAGGAAGCGGAGCGAGAGGAGGCACTGCTCCTCGAGCACTTCGCGCTGCTCGGCGACCGTCGGCGTCGTTGGAGCGACACCGGCCAGGATCTGCTTCGCTTGGCGGAAAACCCAGGGGTTGCCGATCGCGCCACGTGCGACCGAGACGCCGCGGACGCCCGTCTCGCGGATCATGTCGAAGATCGCTTGGGCGGTGAAGATGTCGCCTGAGCCCAGGATCGGAAAGTCGGGATACTCCGTGACGAGGTTCTTGAGAAACGGCCAACGCGAAGGTCCGACGTACTTTTGCTCGACGGTGCGGCCGTGGACGGTCACCGACGAGTAGCCCTCCTCGATGATCGTCTCGAAGACCGAGTAGAAGCGGTGCTCCGATTCGGGCTCGTCGTTGAAGGACCGCCTGAGCTTGACGCTGAGCGGAACGGTGTCGCAGATCGTCTGACGGACCTCTTTGAGGATCGCCATGGCCGTATCGGAGTACTCGAGGAGATGACCGCCGCGTGGCTCGTGGCGCATCTTCTTGACGGGGCAGGCGAAGTTGAGGTCGACGACGTCGTAGCCGAGGTCGACCATGATCTTCGCCGCGGCGGCCATGTCGCGCGGATTCGACCCCATGATCTGACCGGCGATCGGATGATCTTCGTCGTCGACCTCCGCTGCGCGGATCGCCTTGCCGCCCGTGAGCAGGAATCGGTCGAGGATCGCCTCGGTCACCGCGTAGGGGCAGCCTTGACGGCGCGCGATGATGCGCATCGGGGCCGAGGAGTAGCCCTGGAGCCCGGCTTGGTAGAAGGGGAGCCGGTCGAGCCAGTCGTAGGCGTTCGGAAGCGCGCGAACGGAGGGGAACGAGTCCATTCTACGCAATCAACTGCTGGACGACGTCGCCCGCGACGTCGGTGAGTCGGAAGTCGCGTCCCTTGAATCGGTACGTGAGCTTCTCGTGATCGAAACCGAAGAGGTGGAGCAGCGTCGCGTGGAAGTCGTTGACGTGAACGCGATCGACCGACGCGTGCCAGCCGACGTCGTCCGTCGACCCGTATGTCTGACCGCCGCGGATGCCCCCGCCCGCTATCCAGATCGTGAAGCCGTAGGGGTGGTGGTCTCGTCCGGTGTTGTGCTTGTTCCCGCCGCGATTCTCGCCGAGGGGCGTACGTCCGAACTCCGAGCCCCACACGACGAGCGTCGAGTCGAGGAGCCCGCGCGCCTTGAGATCTTGGAGGAGCGCCGCGACGGGCTGGTCGGCCATCGTCGCGTTGTAGCGCAGTTGCCGATCGAGGTCGCTGTGGTGATCCCACGAGGCGTGATAGATGTTGACGAAGCGAACGCCGCGCTCGACGAGTCGGCGTGCGAGCAGGCAATTGCGCGAGTAGCTGTCGAAGACGCCCTTGCCGGATCCGCGTCCGCCATTCGGCAGGTCTTTGCGGCCGACTCCGTAGAGGTCGAGCGTCTTCTGGCTCTCGCCGCTGAAGTCGATGAGCTCCGGCGCTGCGAGCTGCATGCGGCCCGCGAGCTCGTACGAGGCGACGCGACTCGAGATCTCGGGGTCGGCCATCGCGTCGAAGCGATGAGCGTTGAGGTCGCTCAAAGCGTCGAGGCTCGCCGCTTGAAGCTTCTGCGAAATGCCGCTCGGATTGTCGAGGTGAAGGACGGGCTCGCCTTGATTGCGGAAGAGCACTCCGGCGTAGGTCGAAGGGAGAAAGCCGCTCTGCCAGTTGGTCGCCCCGCCGCTCGAGCCGCGTCCCGACGTCAGCACGACGTAGCCTGGCAGGTTGCGAGAGACACTTCCGAGCCCGTAGGTCAGCCAGGATCCGATGCTCGGCATGCCGAAGCGTGCGACACCGGTATTCATCGTCAGCTGACCCGGGTGGTGATTGAACTGGTCGGTGTGCATCGAACGAATCATCGCGATGTCGTCCGAGCACCCCGCGAGGTGCGGCAGGAAGTCCGAGAAGTACATGCCGCTCGAGCCGTGCTGCGTGAATTCGCGCGGACTGCGCTTGAGCGTCGCGGTCTTCTTCTTGATAAACGCGAAGCGGACGTTTTTCGTCAGCGACTCGGGCAGCGGCTTTCCGTGGAGCTCGTCGAGCTTCGGCTTCGGATCGAAGAGGTCGATCTGACTCGGCGCTCCGGCCATGAAGAGGAAGATGCAGCGCTTCGCGGTCGGGGCGAAGTGGGGTGCCTTCGGCAGGAGCGGATCGACGATCGGTCCCGAGGACGGCTGTTCCGCCAAGAGCCCGTCGTCGCGAAGCAAGCTCGCGAGAGCGAGCGTACCGACTCCACTCGCGGAGGTCGCGAGGAAGGAACGTCGCGTCGTCGTGACGTAGTCTCGAACGGGTCCGGGGAGCTGGCTCATGATTCTCTCGGCGTCTTTTATCGGGGTCCCAAACGGGGTGTTTTAATGGAAACACACCGCCCTCGGGAAGTGCAGTTGGGCGGCCGTCGGGGCCCCCACGCGCCATCCCGACACCGGGCCAGATCCGCACGACGCCGTACACCGCGCGAATCGAGATCCAGATGCCGTTCGCGATCCAGACCCTCCTGAGCGCGCCGGCGGCCTCGAGGTCGACGAGCGAGAGAAGTCCAATCCCGATGGCGGTCGCGAGGACGACGCCGTTGCGCAGGTAGGCGAAGTCTCCCGTTCCCCAGTGGATGCCGTCCGTCGCGAACGAGACTCCCGCGATCGGCTGGCTCAGCGCGCACGCGATCCAGCCGGCCCAGAAGACGGCGTGCGCACCGTCCGGGACGAGCTCGTTCGCGATCGGCCCGCGAAAGAGGATCATGAATGCCGCGAGCGCGATTCCGCAGACGAAGGACCAGCAGACGGTCATCGCGGCGACGCGTCTTGTCGAAGCGACATCGTTCGCTCCGAGAAAGTACGCAACGAGACTCTGCGCCGAGGTCGCGAACGCGTCGAGGAAGAGCGCCGCGAAGAACCACGCCTGTCGAATTGCCTGATGGGCCGCGCCGGCTTCCGTGCCGATCTCCGTCGCTGCACGGGTCAGCAGAATAAGAAAGAAGTTGAGGCAAGCGACCCGGACGAAGAGGTCTCGTCCGACAAGAAGAAGTCTCACCGCTGCGCGTAGCGAAAGGCCGGCCTCGAATCCGACGCGTCGGTAAACCGCGATCGCGGCCCAAAGGGCGCCGATCCACTGGCTGATGACCGATGCCCAAGCCGCACCCGTCACACCCATCGGCGAAATCGGGCCCGCGCCGAAGATGAAGAGCGGATCGAGCGCGATGTTGATCGCGTTGATCGCGAGCGCGATCCACAGCGGCGTCTTCATGTCTTGCAGGCCACGCAGGGCGCCGAAGGCGGCGAAGCTGACGAGGACCGCGGGCGCCGCGAGGAGCCGGACGCGAATGTAGTCACTCGCCGAGGTCGCGACCTCTCCTTCGGCACGCATCCAGGAGACGATCGGATCGAGCGCGAGCCAGATGCCCGCCGCGCAGACACCGGCGAGAAGCACGGCGAGCACGAGCGCTCCGTTCGCGTGTCGACGGACGGCCGCACGATCGCCGGCCCCGTCGGAGCTCGCGACCTCCGTCTGCGTGCCGACACCGAGGAAGCCGAAGATCCAGAAGGCGCTCGAGAGGAGTGTCGTCGCGACACCGAGCGCCGCCGAGGAGCTCTCGCCGAGCTGCGCGACGAAGTGCGTGTCGACGAGGCCCGTGAGCGGCTCGGCGATGAGCGAGACGAGAACAGCTCCCGCAAGTCCGAGCAGCGTGCGGTGCGGATGTCGGTGGAATCGATGTGTGGAGCTCGACAAGGTGGTCCTGAGATTACGATTCAGCCCGAATTGTGCAATGTCGGGCCCGCCGCCGCGTTGAATGCGCGATGCGGCAGGCGGTATACTTGGGGGATTGTCAGGGAAGCGTTCGGATTCGATCTTTGATGAAGAGAACACCGTCGACAATTCGAAGGACCCGCCGGGTTGGGGGCGTTCGTGGATTCGTCGGAGCGATGCTTCTCTTCAGCACGATTCTCCTGAGTGCCGAGGGCTCGCGTCTCCTGGGTGCCGAGGGCTCGCGTTCGGACGCGGGCGAGAACGAACCGACTCCCTCGTTCCGCAACGAGGTCATGGCCGTCCTCTCGAAGGCCGGCTGCAATCTCGGCACCTGCCACGGCAACAAGAACGGCAAGGGGGGCTTCCTGCTCTCGCTGCGCGGGCAGGATCCAGACATCGATTACCGCGTCCTCACTCGTGAGCACGGCGGGCGACGCATCGATGTCATCGATCTCGATCGTAGCATGATCCTGCTCAAAGCCCTCGCGAAGATTCCGCACGAGGGGGGGCAGCGCTTTGCGAAGGACTCGAAGGAGCATCGCGTGCTTCGCGCGTGGATCGAGAATGGCGCTCCTGCCGACGATCGCGATGCTCCTGCGCTCGTTTCGCTCGACGTCTTGCCGCGTGACGTGGTGCTCTACGCTCCTGACGAGTCCTTCCAGCTCGAGGTGCGTGCGAGATTCTCGGACGAGAGCGACCGAGACTTGACGAATCTCGCGGTCTACGAAACCTCGAACCAAGTCGCCAAGGTGAGTCCGAGCGGTCGCGTCTCGCGCGCCAAGGATGGCGAGTCGACCGTGCTCGTCCGCTACCTCGATCGTCAAGTCCCGGTGCGCGTCGCGTTCGTTCCCGAACGCGCCGAAGTGCGTGT
>CAYZGY010000640.1:0-378 GCA_964478085.1 uncultured Planctomycetia bacterium | reverse complement strand
CGACGCGAACCGCTCGAAGAGCTACATCGACGAGCACGTATTCCGCAAGCTCGAGCGCCTCCGGATCGAGCCTTCGCGAGCGACGAACGACATCGAGTTTCTCCGCCGTGTCTACGTCGACCTGATCGGTGTCCTTCCGAGCGCGAAGGAGGCTCGCGCCTTTCTCGCCGATGCGAGCTCCGACAAGCGCGCGACGAAGATCGACGAGCTTCTCGAGCGTCCCGAGTTTTCCGACTTTTGGGCGCTCAAGTGGTCGGACCTCCTGCGCAACGAGGAGCGCCAGCTCGATCGCAAAGGCGTGCAGAACTTTCACCAGTGGATCCGTGGGAGTATCGCCGCGAAGAAGCCGATGGACGAATTCGCGCGCGAGCTGCTCTC
>CAYZGY010000639.1:673-5130 GCA_964478085.1 uncultured Planctomycetia bacterium | reverse complement strand
GTCGTCGAGGATCGTATTGTCGTCGTCGTCACCGAAACCGACGCTCGTCTGACCGATTTCCCACGAATCATCCTCGACGAAGTCCGCTTCCTTCCACGCGTCCGCGGGATCCGACGGCTCGGAGAGCCCCTTGCGGTAGCTCCAACCCTCGGCTTGCTCATCGAGAAGCCAGACGCGCTCGCGAAAGGGTCGCTCGAAGAGGCCCGACGCTCGCCACGATCCGCCGAGGTTGTTGTCGAGCGAGGGATGGATGAGCTCGAGCGAGCTGCCACCGCCTTTGGCCGCGATCGACCACGGGAAGTCGACGTCGTAACGCACCTCGTCTTCGATATTGCCGAACGGGTCGCGCAGGACGACACGCTCACCCTCGTTCGAGAGGCGACCTTCGTACGGTCCCAGCGCCTCGACTGCGAAGTGGCTAGCGAGGGTTTCGGGGTCTTCTCCGATCACGAGGTATCCGCCCGCTTCGATCTTCGATCCCTCGGGGAATGTGAAATCGACACCGTTCGAGAAGAACCAGCCGGAGAGGTCGACCTCCTCTTCGCCGGCGTTGTGGAGCTCGATGAACTCCGCGAAGACCGTCTTGTCTTCGGGGTCGAAGTGGAGCTCGTTGATCACCACGTCGGCCGCGTGAATATTCGCGTAGAGGCCGGCAGACAGGACGAACGCAATCGCGAGAGTCAGCGAAGTTTGGCGACGCATGAAGACACCTTTTTTTCGATCGAGACCTTCCGAACGAATCCCCAACAGTTCGGCGCACCCGTGGCGTTCGAGATTACCGGAACGGCCTTCGTGTAGCCAGGAAGTGTTTGATCGAAGGACTTACGAATTTAGAATGCGAGGTCCGTTCGATCAGGAGTCCTGTTCTATTTGCCGAATCGGAGGCGTGTGCTCGGGTCGTGGCGCGTGTCACGCTCGGTCGCGTCGAGTCTCAAGGAGATCAGCTGTGCTGAGGTTCAAAAAACACGCATGGGTCGTTGTGGCCCTTTGTGCCATCTCCGCGCCAATGGTGGCGCAAGGTGACGCGGAGAAGAAGGCGGACGCCACGCCAAAGATCGACAAGGTCGTTCTCAAGGACGGCAGTATTGTCCTCGGAAAGATCGTCAACATGGTTGGCGGCAACCTGAGCGTCGAGACGGTGTTCGGCGGCAGCGTATCGATCAAGTGGTCCGAGGTCGAGGCGGTTCACGCCTCGAACGAGAAGGGGTGGGTTATTACGGACGAGAACGGCAAGGATTCGATCGTCCGTGGCACGACGGATTCTACCGAAGCCGGAAAGGTCGTCATCACGAAGTCGGGCGACGGCATAGCCGGCGCGACGACGGTCGATCTTTCGAAGGTCTCCGCGATCGACCCGCCGGTCGTCCCCGCCGTGACGTACAGCGGTAGCGCAAACCTCGGTTTGAACATCACCGACGGCAACACGCAGACGAAGAGCGGTAGTCTCGCTCTCGATTTCGAGGCGAAGAGCGAGCGTCAGCGTCTTACGGCTGGCGCCGGTCACAACTACGCCGAGCAGAACGGTGAGATGACCGCTCGCAACTCGAAGGGTCGAATCAAGTACGACTTATTCGTGACGGAGCGTCTCTTCGTATACGTCGGTACGCTCTTCGAGGAGGACAAGTTCCAAGACCTCAACCTTCGAACCGCGCTCTCGGGCGGTCCCGGTTACCAGTTCGTCAAGCCGGGCGATTGCCCGGGCGGGATCTTCGAGAAGCTCGACGCGTACGGCGAAGTCGGTCTCTCGTTCTTCGACGAGGACTTTCGTCGCGGAATGGACAACCGTTACCTCGCGGCTCGCTGGGCCTTCGTCGCCAGCCTGCCGATCAGCGACACCGTCGCGTTCTTCCACCGTCACGAGGGTTACCCGGGACTGGAGAACTTGCGCGACCTCTACCTCACGTCCGAGCAAGGCGTCCGCTTCACGATCTGGGAAAACCTGATCGCGACTTTGCAGCTCAATTACCGATGGGACAACACCCCGTCGCCGGGCTTCGAGCGGTCGGACACCCAGTACCTCGCGACGCTCGGTTGGGCGTTCAGTCTCTGATCGGGAGGCCACTGCGGGGGAGAACCCGCAGAGGCGTGCGGATCGCCTGATTCGCTTCGTTTCTTCCGATCATCGTGTTACATTGCTCGCCGCGTCGGAGAGATCCGGCGCGGCGAGCTTTTTTGCGCTCTGAGGAGGCCTCGGAATCACGCTCGGACGGATATCCGGGTGAGGTGCGGGGCTGAGCTGCTGGGCTTGGGCGGCGAAGAGCGACGAGGAAAAGAAGAATCGGAGAGCAGCCATGCGGAGTTGCATCCTCGCGAGCATGCGTCTGGTCATTTGTGGGATTCTGTCGATCGTCGCCGCCGCCAGTGTCGCTGGTTGCGGCGGGAGTGGTGGATCGAGCGGTGGAGCGCGCGTTCGCGTCACGACGACGGCTGTCGGCGATGTCATCGTCACGATTCAGTCGCAGGGCGTTCGCATCGACGTCCTCATCAACGATCTCGACGGAGCCGGTCGCGGCCTGACGATCGTCGCGTTCACGCAAGGTGCGATCGGCACGGTCACGGACAACGGTGACGGCACGCTCCAGTACACGCCCGATCTGCATCGCAACGGCGCGGATCAGTTCGACTACACGGTCGAGGACGCGCGTGGAGTCCAGTCGACGGGGACAGTCGACATCACGATCACTCCAGTGACGGTCGCCGTCGACGACGCGGTCGTGACGCCCGAGGATAACGCGATTCGCATCGGCGTTCTCGACAACGACACGGACGGGAGCCAAGCCGGCATCGCCGTCGACAGCTTTACGAACGCCGCGAACGGAACGCTCCGTCTCAACGGTGATGGGACGATCACCTACACGCCCGACCTCGACTTCTTCGGCGTGGATCGATTCACGTACACGATCATCGACACGGTCGGGGACCGAGCGACCGGAACGGTCGACATCCAGGTGACGGCCGTCAATGACGTTCCAGAGCTCCTCGTCGAGGTCGTCGGCGCGATCGTCAGTCGCGGAGGGTGGCTGCACCTCGAGGTGACGTCGCGCGATCCGGACAATGTCGCGAGTATCGACCTCTTTGCGGACGAGGACGGGGACTTCGGAACCGACGCAGATCAGTTTGCCATCGGTGACCCGCTCGTCGAGATGGACGGGCAGACCGAAGAGGTGCGCGTCGATCTTTCCGCTCTGCCGCTCGGGACCTACACGATCTTCGGAGTCGCGAACGACTTCATCGCGCCACCGGTCGTCGAAGCTGCGATCGACGACGTCGAGTATTCGAACGTCGCGAGCGCGAGCCGAGCCGGCGGTGCTGCATTCGATGAGGCGACCGGGGTCGCATCGTTCGCCGATGGCTCTTACGTGGTCGTCGGGTTCTTCTCCGGACAGGCGGTCTTCGCAGCTGGTGAGCCCGAGGAGACAACACTGACCTCTGCCGGTGGCACGGACATCTTCCTCGCTAAGTACGCGGGGAACGGTCGCCTGATTTGGGCACGTCGCGCCGGTGGGGCCGGTGACGACGCTGCGAGCGGTGTCGATTCGTTCGCGGACGGCTCGGTTGCCATCACGGGAGTCTTCACGGGCAACGCCGTCTTCGGCGCGGGCGAGGCGAACGAGACGACGCTCTCCTTCCTCCACGGCAAGGAGCTCTTCTGCGCGAAGTTCGACGCCGACGGAAATCTCGCTTGGGCGCGCGCCGCGCGCGGAGTCGATCTTAGCGCCACTGGTGACGAAGGATTCGACGTCGCCGCGTTCGATGACGGTTCGGTCGTCGTCGTCGGGGCCTACGAGCTCCAGATCACGTTCGCTGAGGGAACGGCGGACGAACGAGTGCTCCTCGCTCGTGGACGACGCGACGTCTGCATCGCGCGGTACGCCGCCAACGGAACGCTCGTCTTCGCGACGTCGGCCGGTGGTCTCGGAGAGGATCAGGGTCTCTCGGTCGCCGGTTTCGACAACGGCGCGTTCGTCGTCTGTGGACGCTTCTTCGACGTGGCGGTCTTCGGTACGGGGGAGGCGAACGAGACGGCTCTCGCGGCGACGGGCGTCGACGACGTCTTCGTCGCGCGTTTCAACGCAGCGGGACTCCTGCAGTGGGCTCGACGCGGTGGCGGGGCTGCTGCAGAAGCGGCCCACGCGATCGATTCCTTTCCCGACGGCTCGTGTGTGATCACGGGCGAGTTCTTCGGTCTCGCAGTCTTCGGCGAGGGAGGACTCAACGAGACGGCGCTCGTCCCTGCGGCGGCTCCCGACATCTTCATCGCGCGCTTCACGCAGAGCGGCGATCTCGGCTGGGCGAAGCGTGCCGGAGGTGGAGTCAGCGGGGTCGGAGATCGGGGTCACGGAATCACGGCGCTCGTCGATGGGTCGTGTGTCGTCCCGGGCGTGTTCGAGCCGGCCCCGGTCTTCCGCGCGGGCGCGCCGCACCCGCCGCGTCTCGGCGCCCCGCCGAGCCCCCCC
>CAYZGY010000639.1:0-663 GCA_964478085.1 uncultured Planctomycetia bacterium | reverse complement strand
TCGTGAGGGACGGGGTCTTGGGCTCGGGCGAGCCTAACGCGACGCTTCTCGAGACGACGACGTCCGCGAGCGTCTTCGTCGCCCGGCTCGGTGCGGACGGAACGCTCGAGTGGGCCGTCTCCGCGGACGGTCAGGATCTCGGAAGCGAGGGTGATCGTGGGGCCGCCGTCGCGTCCTTCCCGGATGGCTCGACGATCGTCACCGGGTCGATCGATCGCTTTGCGACGTTCGGACGCGGTGATCCCGGCGAGGTCGAGCTCGATTCGGGCGCGGCGACCGACGCCTTCATGGCGCGGTACAACGCGGACGGGGAGTTTTGAAGAGAGCCGCGGACGCGAGTCGTGAACAGGTTTGGGCGCGGATCGTGAGGTGGACTGGACGACGATCGCGAGAGCCGCGTCGATGATGGACGGGTGCCGAGAGGCCGTCAGGAGCGGAGTCGCCCGAAGCGTGGTCCTTTCGCCTTACGCAGTCGCTTGTGGAGATCGTCGAGCTTCGCGAGGTGCTCATCCGGATCGACGCGTTGCGGTACCAGTGGCACGGGCTCGTGGTGAGTCACGGGCGGTGCGTCGAGCGCGCGGGGAATGTAGGCGGCCACTATCGATCGCGTCGGTGCTCGGCGGCTCGGTGTCAGAGTCTCGAAGTCGCGGTCGCCGTTTCGCG
>CAYZGY010000638.1:0-5139 GCA_964478085.1 uncultured Planctomycetia bacterium | reverse complement strand
CGGTCGGTAGGCCTGTGTTCGCTCCCGATCGATGCGCAGACCGGAGAACATCTCGAGGTCCGTTCCGTCAGGTCGGATGCGGGAGAGGAACCAACTGTTGACGCCCGGGAAGCTCTCCTCGTCGATCGAGCGGATCGCGTTCGCGTCGACCGCCGTACCGCCCGGCGTAGATCCGGAATTGCCTCCGTAGGCAGGAGAGCCCGGGGGGATCGGCGGAGTCTCTTCCCCGATGGTCTCCTGTGCCGTGCGCCACCAACGCGAGTAGATGATCTCGCCCGTGAGCGGATCGACGGTCGGCGTGTCCGCGCCGAATCGCTCGGTCGTGATTCGGCGGAGGTCACTGCCGTCCGCGTTCATCACGTAGAGGTTCGTCGTGCGAGCGCGACCGTCGGGCGCGACGCCCGGATAGCGAGAGGACACGAAGCAGATACGCCCATCGGGCAAGTAGCAAGGGTCGAGGTCGTCGTAGGACTCGAGACTCGCGGCGTGCTCTCCGAAGGGGCTCAAGTCGAAGACGCGGTCGCTTCGCGTTAGCTGGCGAGGCTCGCTGCCTCCAGGACCCGAGGGGTTCGCGTCGGTCTCGTAGATGCGCCAAGCGTTCTCGCTCTTCGAGAAGCCGGCGAAGACGATGCGTTGTCCGTCCCACGAGACGTCCGGGTCACTCACATCGAGCGGGTGAGCGGGAGACGTGGAGGCGTCGACGAGTGGCGTGATGTCACCGTTCGCTTGTCGGACGAGCAGTCGGCCCGATCGTGCGCGACGTACGACCTGGTCTTCGACAGGACCGGTGTCCTTCGATAGATCGCGAGACACGAAGACGATCGGAGCGTCGGCGCTGAAAGTCGCCGTCGGAAGGAGCAGGCTCGTCGGGAGAATGACGAGCGCGAAGAGACGATGTCGAGACGGGCGGAACATGTAGAAGCACCTCCTCAGCCTGGTAGGTTCTCGGCCTTTCGAAAAAGGCGTGATCCGATAAGACGCTCGACTTGCACGACCCGATCGTCGCTAAGTCGTGGTGCGAAGTCGAGCGAAAAACGCGCGCGTCGCGTGCTCGTCGCGAAAAGCGCTCCTGGAGGCTCCTCAGGGTGAATTAGGGCGAATTAGGGCGATGCACGACGCAGCGTTTTCGGACCTCGCGAAGTGGTCGAAAGCGTTTGAAGACCTGCGATGCACTCGGTACCTTTGTTGAGCCTCTCTTCGCGACCAGAGGCTGCGATGGCTTCCGGAATGATTGCGTCGAGATGTAGGAAATGAAGAGGATCGATCGGAGGATCATGGACTCTATCAAAGAGGCCGCGGAGGGTTTGATGGACACTGAGGCAGACTCCGGTGATCTCTCGATCGAGGCCGGGTCTCCACAGCCGCTCGGAGCGACGCTCGTTCCGAACGGGGTCAACTTCGCGGTTTTCTCCAAGAACGCGACGTCGGTCACGCTCGTGCTCTATTTGGCGGGTGTCGACGACCCTCTCGCCGAGATTTCTCTCGGCGCTCCGGAGCATCGCACGGGAGACGTCTGGCACGTCAACGTGCAGGGCATCGGAGTGGGAACGCGGTACGGATATCGCGTCGACCGCGATCCGAACGACCGACCGAACGTGCACCACTTCGATCCGACGAGAGTTCTCTTCGATCCCTACGCCAAGGCTCTGACGGGGCTTTCTTATTGGCGCGAGCCTTACTCGCGATTGATCACCTCGGCCGTCTCGCTCGACGAAGACGGGTTCGGCTCGCGAGAGAACGAGCTCGCGCTCCGGTCGCTCGTCGTCGGAAACGATTTCGATTGGCAGGGTGATCGTCAGCTCGATATCCCGATGACCGAGTCGATCATCTACGAGCTTCACGTGCGCGGTTTCACCCAGCACGAGTCGAGTCGCGTCGAGAACCGCGGGACCTACGAGGGGCTCATCGAAAAGATCCCGTACCTCGTGGAGCTCGGCGTGACGACGGTCGAGCTGCTACCCGTCTACGAGTTCGACGAGCTCGAGTTTCGACGCTGCGAGGGAGAGCTGCGCGATCGTCGCATCAACTTCTGGGGATACTCTCCGCTTTCTTTCTTCGCGCCGAAGGCCTCCTACGCGGTGGACGGGCGTCACGGGCGACAAGTCCAGTCGTTCCGTCAGATGGTCAAGGCGTTTCACGACGCAGGGATCGAGGTGATCCTCGACGTGGTCTACAACCACACGGGCGAGGGGAATTACGAGGGGCGCGCGACGTCTCTTCGTGGTTTCGACAACCAGGAGTACTACATCGTCGATCCTTACACGGGCGAGCACCGCGACTACACGGGCTGTGGCAACACGGTCAACTGCAACAACGCGGTCGTCGCGGACCTCATCGTCGAGAGCTTGCGCTACTGGGTCACCGAGATGCACGTCGACGGCTTCCGCTTCGACCTCGCCTCGGTGATGGCACGCGGGCCAGACGGAGTGCCGCTCGACCGGCCTCCCGTGATCGAGCGTATCGCTCGCGATCCTGTGCTTTCGAAGACGAAGCTCATCGCCGAAGCTTGGGACGCCGTCGGGCTCTACCAAGTCGGGTCGTTCCCGGGTTTCGGACGTTTCGCCGAATGGAACGGCAAGTTCCGCGACGAGATCCGAAGCTTCGTCAAGGGTGACGCTGGCATAGTCCCGGCTCTCGCGCAGCGCATCCTCGGTAGCCCCGACCTCTACGCGGGTGACGGTGGCAAGCCGTGGCAGAGCATCAACTTCGTCACGTGTCACGACGGTTTCACGCTCTACGACACCGTCAGCTACAACGAGAAGCACAACGACGCGAACGACGAGGACAATCGCGACGGCGAGAACACGAACCACAGCTGGAACTGCGGTCATGAAGGCGAGACCGACGATCCGG
The DNA here is from genome assembly GCA_964478085.1 of uncultured Planctomycetia bacterium. Classification (GTDB taxonomy): domain Bacteria; phylum Planctomycetota; class UBA8108; order UBA8108; family UBA8108; genus CAYMLL01. Next base: position 2,286 of record CAYZGY010000638.1, on the reverse strand, counting down.
CGATTCTCGCGCTTCGCACACGGCAGATGAAGAATCTGCTTGCGATCTTGATGCTCTCGCACGGTACGCCGATGATTCTCGGCGGCGACGAGCATGGACGCACGCAGCGTGGGAACAACAACGCGTACTGTCAGGACAACGAGGTCAGCTGGGTCGACTGGCGCACGACGCCGACGAGCACCGAGCTCAACCGTTTCGTCCGCATGCTGACGCAGCGACGGCGCGCCTTGCCGGCACTTCGGCCGGCCGAGTTCATCTCCGAAGGTCCCGCGGATCAGCCCGGCTTCACGTGGCACGGCGTGAAGCGCTACTTCCCCGACTGGTCGCACGAGTCGCGCTCGCTCGCCATCGAGGTTCGTGGGCGAGAGGACGAGGGCTCCTACTGGCTCGCGATGAACGCGCACACCGAGCCGCTGCGATTCGAGCTGCCGCCGGCCGCCGAAGGACACCGATGGGCTCGCGCGATCGACACCTCGCTCGCGTGGCCGGACGACGCACGCGCACCGGGTGAAGAGGCCGAGCTCTTCGAGCAGGGCTGGTACCGCGTCGAAGGGCGCAGTGTCGTGCTGCTTGTCTTGAGGTAAGAGACGACTGACCGGTCGGTCTCTCTCGAATCGGGTTTACGTCTCGAAGCGACCGCGGAACTTCTCCGGCGGATACTTCGCTGCGTTCTTCCGCATCTTCGCGCGCACCGCGTCCGAGAGATCGATCTCGAGCGCGTTCGCGAGCGAAAGCACGTAGCAAAGCACGTCTGCGACCTCCTCCTCGACCGCCTGCCGCGTTTCCGCGTCCTCGAGTCGCGCGGTGATCTCCTCATTGCGCGACCACTGAAAGTGCTCCATCAGCTCCGCCGCCTCGATCGAGATCGACATGGCGAGATTCTTGGCGTCGTGGAAGCGCTCCCAATCCCGCTCGCGCACGAAATCTCGCATCGAATTCCGAAGCTGCTTCACCGTCGTATCGTTGTCGGGCATGATGGGGGGACCCGGAGAGAGAAGTGAGTCACGAGAGGCTCGTAGCTTGCCCCGTCGGTTTGTCAAACGCAAGATACGGGCAGTGCTGGCAGGAGATCCGGGAGCGGCGAAATGGGCAAGAGATCGATTCGAAGGATCGCGTTCGGGGTGGTGCTCCTCGTCGTCGCAGGCGTGGCGTTGACCGTCCGAAGGTTCGATCGCGAATCATCGACAGCGTGAGGTTCTTCGGGAACCGTGGTGTCCTCTTTCTACCAAAGCTCGAGGAGATCGCTCTGAGCGTCGACAGAAGACTTTGCCAGAGAGCGAAGATGGCCGCCGAGCAGATCCGTGACCTGGCCGCGCGGGAAGAGGCCGGGCTCGAGGACAACCGAGGATTCATGCGCTGGACGCGCGCAACGATCGGGATGAACTGGAGGCTGAGCGCGATTCTGATACCGAGGTTCGACGGACGTCGAGATGACGTCACGACGCGGCGATGCGCCGCGTGGCTCGATCTTCGCGCCGACCCAGAGGAACCGGCCCGACGCTACGCTCGAGCTCGCTCTTGGGGACTGGTAGGGCCGAGTTCCTGGTAGGACTCGAACGGAACGCTCCCACGAACGAACTCCGAACAGCTTGCGACCGTCGTGCGAACGGGGGAGCTTTCCTCAAGAGAGAATCGCGCTGACCTCGTCTCTCGCGCGTGCGATAATCGCTCCGGGTCACGCCCGTTCTGAATCTATGCGAGGTACCTCTCGCTCGAAGCGACCGTTTCGTGTCCGAGCGGCGTTGTTTCATGAGCCCAGGTCTCCGATTCATCCTGATCACCGTCGTAGCGTTGTTGCTCGGTGCCCGAAGCGTCGAAGGGCAGCCGGCAGCTTCGTCGCGTGAGGATCCGTTCTGGCTGCTGCCCGACGCGGCGATCGATATCGATCGGCAGATCCCGCCGCTCCAGCAGATCGTCGGACATCGCTTCGGCGCGGATGTCTCGAGCCACGCGGAGATCGAGATCTACCTGCGCGCGCTCGCGAAGGCGGCTCCGTTCCGGACGCGGCTCGAGAAGTACGGCGAGACGTACGAGGGGCGTGCGCTCTGGCAGCTCGTGATCTCGTCGCCCGAGAACATCGAGCGGCTCGATGAGATTCGCGCGCAAAACCTCCAGCTCTGCGATCCACGCGCGACGGAACGATCCGAGGCGAATCGCATCATCGAGCGAGCGCCGGCGATCGTCTGGCTCGCCTACACGGTTCACGGGAACGAGTCGTCGGGGACCGACGCGGCCCTCCTCACCCCGTACCACAACCTCCCGGACACACGCGCGGCGACGAAGCCC
>CAYZGY010000637.1:0-5150 GCA_964478085.1 uncultured Planctomycetia bacterium | reverse complement strand
GCTCGCTCGAAGGCGGATAGAGCAGTCGGCCGTCGGCGCTCGCGGCGCGATCGCCGTTGTCGTTGATGACGAAACGATCGTCCATCTCGAGGAAATCGCCGCCCGCGTCTCCGAACCAGTGGTCGAGGTACTGGATGTCCGGCACCCAGACCTGCTCGCGAATGTGCGCGGCCCGATCGTTGACCTGGATGCGCGCCATCGACTGAGCCTCCGAATAGGGCACGAATCCGCAACCTTGGTTGTAGCGCAGCAGGTAGTGCGCTATTCGCTCACGCGCGTCAGCGCCGTTGCCGTGGTGATCCTCGAGGTTGAACTTGCGCATCCAACCGTGGATCGGCTTCGAGCGAGGCGCGCGGACGCGCAGACTGCCGTTCCACTGTCCGCGAGCCCAGGGACTGCCCGAGAAGCGTATTCCGGATTCCTGGTACGTCGTATGACCACCGAACGAGAACGTCCCGTCAATGACGTCATTCGAGAGTCGCTTGCGATTCGACAGCTCCTGCTCCTTCGCTTCCGTCATGTAGAAGCGCATGTCCTGGAACGGCGTCGCGGCGTGCCGAGCCTCGTCGTGGCGATAGACGAAATAGCGTCGATCGGTCAGCGGAACGTCGCCGTCGGCGACGAGCGGGTGGGATCTGTCATTGACGTCGACGGGATACCGCGAGAGGTTCGCGCTAGCATCTTCGGCCTCGATGAAGAACACTACTTTCTGGTCGAGGGGACGACCCGGAATCGCGCCCTCGAAGAGGCCGCCTCCGATGTCTCTCATCGCGACCGTCGATGGATTCGTCGACGGATTGTTGACCGAGAAATTGATTCGCACGGACGAGATGCCATCGACGTCGTCGACACGACATCGAATCGTCACGGCCTCCCCGGCGATCGGCACGGCCGGGATCTGCTCGTAGTCGCTGAGGACGGGACCGAGATTCGACCCGCCGTGCTCCCTGATGCGGCGAAGCGTGACACTGTTCGGTGCTCCCGGTGTCCCGAGTCGATCAGGAACCGCGAGGTCGTGCGTCTTGGCCATCGCGTGCTTGTAGCCGTGCGTATTGAGCGTCTTCGAGCCGATCTGCCACTTCGCGTCGAACGATACGAGCAGATCCGTCCCCGTCGGAAAGCTGCTCGTCCGGGCGTTCGTGCTCTCGATTCGGTTCACCTTGTTGTCGCCCCGACCCGACGCGACGATCTTGAGCGCACCCGCGCCGTCGATCGCGTCGCTCGTCGTGCGACCGCTGCGGATGTGCGTCCCTTCGATCGCCCAACCCGAAGTGTTCGAGTCGAACGTCGAGTTGGCCAGCAGCTCCGTACCATCTCCCGTGTTCGTCGTCCCGCGACTGACCAGCCGTGGCGCGAAGGTCAAGTCGGAGCTGCCGAGCGACGTGTTGTGGATCTGGATCGCGAGGACGTTCGCCCGGTCCTCCTCGAGAAGACCGGCGAAGCCCGAAATGTCACGCTCGACGAGCGTCGGCTCGCACGCGCAGGCCGCGAGTGCGTCGAACGACGGATCGCTGATCCCGAAAGATGCCACGCGCACGCCGTTGAGATACTCGATGAAGCCATCGTCGGCCTCGACAGCGAGGAGGAGCGAATCGAGCTGATCGACGTCCCTCACGGTAAAGCTATGGCGACAGAAGAGCGACGCGTACTCCCCTTGCATGTCGTCGATCACCGTCCCATACGGCCCGTCACCGTAGCCGATCGGCGTCGCGCCGAGATCCCACGCGGTGTCGAGAAACTCTTGGATGTTCCAGTCCGCGGGAGGGCTCGAGCGACCGCGCAAGTACCGCCACGACGCGCCCGCGTCGACGATCGGCGAGTCGATCGTCTCGATGCCACCCTGAAGAACCGAAACATTGTCGACCACGGTGATGCCACGACTCAAGAGCAAGAGGTGAAGCTCGGAATCCTCGCCTCGGTGTCGCGCGATGTAGGAAAACTGCTCGACCGGAGCTTTGCCCGAATCGTCGCTTGCGTCCCAAGCCATGCCGACGCGATTGTCGGAGAACGAATCGATGAGCTCGAGCGACGAGCCGTGCCCGTCCGCCCAACGCGGCCACTCACCTCCGTCGTAGTAGCGCACCGTGTCGACCGTTCGCCCGAGCTCGTCTTGAAGGGTCACGCGCTCGCCGCGATCGCGGAGAACGCCGAATCGATCCCTGCCCTCCTCGTCGACGGGGCCGATGCATTCGTCCGCCGAAAGGCCGTAGATCGATCGGATGGTCTCGGGGTTGCGCGCGACGACGAAAAACTCGCCCGCGGACAGGATCTGCCCGGCAGGAAACGCGAAGCGCACTCCGTTCGTAAACTCCCACCCCGTGAGATCGACCGTCGGGCCGCCGCGATGGAAGAGCTCGATGAACTCGCGGTCTTCCTCTTTCCCGATCGGGTGATACATGATCTCGTTGATCACGATCGATGAGTTGACGGTCAAGCGATTCTTCGCGCGGCGCGTCGGGTCGGCCGCGTCTCGCCACTCGCCGCCGTCGGGAACGCGCGCCTCGCTGAGCTCGTCGTAGTCGACTCGCGCGACGACGGCGCCGCCCGGATTGCAGATCTCGATGTCCTCGCCGGCGTTCGAGAGCGAGACACCACTCTCGCCCTCCCACAGCCAATCGCCGATGGTGTTCTCGATGTCGTACTTCGCACGAATCGCCTGCTCGTCCGCACAGATGACGAGGAACGCGAAGCCGTCGAGGAACGTGTCCTGAGGAAACTCGAAGAGCACGCCGTCGCAGACGCGGAACCCGGAGAGGTCGAGCGGGTCCGGATTCTCGTTGAAGATCTCGATGTACTCGAACCGCCGAGACTCTGCCTCGGACGGATCGTACATGATCTCCGTAATCGTCAGCCCACGAGCCGAGCTCGCGCTAACGAAGACGAGAAGCCAGCTCGTGATCCAGCCGAGCCGAGCTCTTCCGTGACCGCGTCGCATGAAAACCGAGTTGCTCCGAGCCGGGCCCGATTGGCTGCGATATCCCGACTCACACCAAGTGTCTGTGGTCAGCAGTAAAACCGGCCGAGGTACAGTTCCCACCCAGGCTACAAGAGCAGTAAGCAGGCGATGTTATCACGCTCCTTCGGACGATGCGAGAAGCGGCCGAGACACCGAACAGGCGACGAACCTCGGGCGCTTCGTCACGCGCTTTTCAGGGCGTGATACAGATTCGTCAAGAAGATCCGGTTGTCAATCCCGGCGTACGAAAGCTCTCCGCCCATACGAGAGAAGGACTTACAGAAACGGACATAGTACGCGGGATCGTCGATCGGCGGCTCGCCTTTCGACCAGTCCCAGGTGGACTCGGCGAGGTCGTTGACGACGATCGAGAAGCTCTCCAGCCCCGCAGCCCCCTCCTGCCTCGCGACGTTGCGCGCCATCGATACCGACTTCTCGAAGATCATCGGCGACATCACCGACGAGCCGACGCTGAGATAGACGCCTCCCTCGAGCCGGCGGATGGTGTCCGCGTAGATCAGGAAATCACGCAGCGACGTGCGACCGACGGCGCCGCCTTGGAAGAGCGGGTGCGTGTAGATGATGTCTTGCCCGATGCCCGGGTGAACCGTGAACGGCACACCCGCGCGGTAGCACGTCGCTTGGATGCTCCGCGAGGAGAAAGGGTGTGGAAGCGCGTGCTCCCCCGACTCGAGATGGCCGGCGTCGATCGCGCCGAGGACATCGGCCGCGGCTGCGATGGTTTCGAAGGACGGCATCGTCTCTGGGGACGACGCTGCATCCGTGATGCGCGCACGCAGCCCGTCCGCGCTCGGAACGACGATCTTCTCTTCGACCATCGTTCGTCCGACCGACTCGCCGTAGCCCATTCCGTCGAGAGCTCCGAGCAGCAGCGACGTCCCGATCGTCCCGCCGGTCTCATCCCAGATGCCGAACTGTCCCTCGGAAACGTAGGCACGAACGTCTTCGCAGCTGCGTCCGAGAAACCCGAACTCCCAATCGTGAATCGAGCCGGCTCCGTTCGTCGCGACGTGCGTGAGCCAACCTTCCTCGACGAGACGGATCAAGAGCGACGCGAGCCCGTTCTTGATGAGGTGCGCGCCGTGACAGATCGCCACGGGCGCCCCGCGATCACGAGCCTCGCGGATCCGTTCCGCCGCACGTTGGATGACCGGCCCGGAATCGCCAGGATCCTCCGGCGGCGCATCGGGATCGACGAGGATATCGTCGATCCGAAACTTGCTGTCGCGATCCGCAACGGGAAGAAACTCGAGCCGCGAGCGATCGAAGGTCGGATGGGGCATGGGGACCTCGGCACAATCGTTGATCCGGTGCAATCCGGCCGAAGCATAACCGACGCCGAGAACCCCGACAAGCCAAGCCGAACTCGATCGATCCCGCAGAACGCTCGAGACAAGAAACCTGGCGCTAAATCGTCAGAATCAGGAACTCGATGAGATCACGAATCTCGAGACTCCAGTCGACGAGGTCCGCGGCCTCCGGACTCGGGATCTGCCCGTTGTCGATCTTCGCCGAGAGCTGATTGTCGAATGCGTCAAGCTTGTCGAGCGCCTCGAGAAGCCGGTCGACGAACTCCGTCTCAGCGATCGATCCGACCACAAAATCACTGACCGCGTCGGCGACGCGGGCGTTGACGCTCCCGTTCTTGCCGCTCAGCTTCTTGATCAAACCGTTGGCGCCCGGGGGATCCACGGCCTGGATCGCGGCGACCATCTGCGCGACGAGCGAATCGACCTCGTTGAGGATCGGGGCGCTGCCGAACTGCGGGTCGCATTCGTTGCCGATGCCGTCGAGGTCGGAGTCCCACTGGCTCGGGTTCGCGTCGATCGGGCAGTTGTCGACAACGTCGTTGACGCCGTCGTTGTCGTCTTCCGGATCGCAGACGTCTCCGATGCCGTCGTTCTCGAGGTCGAGCTGATCGGGGTTCGGATCCTGCGGACAGTTGTCGTCGACGTCGGGAATCTGGTCGTTGTCCGAATCGACGGGCGCGGTGAAGAAACGGAGGCCGTAGCAGTCTCCGCCGATGTCGACGAAAGCCGGACTGATCACGCCACCGTCGAGGAAGCTGAACGTGAACGGCCCGTGAAACGGTCCGCCCGGGACGACCTGGAGGTAGAAGTCCGTGTAACCCGCACAGTAGTGAGCGTAGAGCGTGGGGTAGAGGACATCGTCG
>CAYZGY010000636.1:0-5151 GCA_964478085.1 uncultured Planctomycetia bacterium | reverse complement strand
CTCCTCATCGTCCCTACTCGATGAGGAGGTGTTTGGGTCTGAAATAAACGAGGAAAAAGGAGGAACCTGCGTGTGGGGATTGTAGGGAAGCGCAGGTTGACCCAGTAGTATCTAGTTGGTTCCGCTAAAACAGGTCGCTGAGCGGTACAGCTGGAAAACACTCCGTTGCCCGCGAGGTAGGAAAGCACCACTTCTCGCGTTGGCTTGGAACTTCTCTTCGGCCTTCGAACTCCGACTCCCCGGTCTGACTCCGGGGACCACCTTCAGCTCGCCACCGGACCACCACGGCTCACGGTACCGACTCCACCACACCTCCATAGGAGGTGACGTCTTTCGACGCTCAATACCCGCCCCGATTGTCGATTCTCTTCCTATCCACTCCACTCCACGGGCAACTCCGTGTCGGACAGTTCCGACATGTCGCCCGTCTAATCGCGTGAGGGCAAGTTAGAGCTTCGTTCGTAGATTGTCAAGATAAATTCGCAAGCGTCGGGAGATTCCCCAGAACATCCCGCGACCCTGCTGAAATCATTTTCGGTGAAGGACTTGCGCCGATTTCGCGGAGATTCTCGCAGTCGCGATTCTGCGCGGAGGGCAAATGCCCTGAATAGCTCCGAGTTCGGCCCGTCTCAGGCAGTGGCCACAGTAGGAGTCCACGTAGATAATGCCCGCTCAACTGATCGAACCAAGACAGCGAAAGAGAGCTACTCCCGAAAGGAGACCCGTGCGGGATTCGTCGGATAGCGAGGACATCCTCCTCGTCGAGGACTTCCTCAGTGGCAAGACCGAGGCCTTCGAGAGCTTGTTCGACAAGTATCGCGAGAAGGTCTACGGCATCGCGTACCGTTTCGTCCGCAACAAGGAAGACGCGCTCGAGGTGACGCAGGAGGTGTTCCTGCGCGTGTACCTCGGCCTCTCGAAGTTCAAGACGAACTCGAAGTTCTTCACGTGGCTGTACCGGATCACGGTCAACCGCGCGATCGACTTCACGCGCAGTCGCAAGACCCAGCCGGTGCTCGGCATGGAGGAGAGCGCGCTGGACGCGGTCGGGGAGAACCCCGGTCGCCGCTCGCCCCCGCCCGACCCGGTGGCACAAGCGCAGGAGAAGGAGCTCGAAGAACGACTGATGGAATCGGTCGACCAGCTCTCGGAGAAACACCGAGCCGTCTTCGTACTCCACGCGATCGAGAACTTGTCCTACAAGCAAATCGCAGAAGTCGTCGGGTGCAACATCGGCACGGTGATGTCCCGCCTCTTCTACGCACGGAAAAAACTCCAGGAGCTCCTGGGACAACAAGGTTTCGACATCGAGGCCATCAAGCCGCAGTCGAACGACAAGGATTAGGACCGAGTAGACGCCATGAGCGAAACCCCGATGACGTGCAAAGACTACGTATGGAAGGTCGGACCGTACGTCGACGGCGAACTCCCCCTCGACGAACGTGACGATGTCGAGTCGCACCTTGGAGCTTGCAGCGACTGCCGCGAGCTCGCCGAGAACTTTCGCACGCTCGACCGCGTCGCCGGTGGCACCGAAGCGCCCCCGGTGACGGGACGCGAGTGGGCCGCGATGCTCGAGAACGTCAAGAACGGCTCGCTGCCCGCGGGCGCCGCGGTCGACGAGAGCTCTCCGGAGCCGGCGAGCGAAAGCGAAGCGACCGTCATCCAGATGAAGAGCGAGAGCTCGAGCGGTGGACGGGATTGGCTGATGCCGATCGTCATGTCGCTCGCCGCGCTTCTCGTGATCGGTGTGCTGATCGGGAAGAGCTTCCTCGGCGGTGAGGCCGGGGATGGGAGTCCGAACTCGGATCCCAGCTCCAAGGACTACGCAGAGGGCGAGGAGCCGAACGCCAACAAGATCATCGAAGGCAAGACCGACAGCGAGAAAGACGAAGACAAGGACAAAGAACGCGGCGGTCTCTGAAAATCCCCACCTTCACCGGCCGACGCGCATGTGCCTCCTGCAGCGTCCACCGGTGAAATAGGCCATGGCGCAGCGCTCACACGCACTCAGCTTCGTGAGCGCTGCTTCCATTTTCGGACCTCGCGAAGCGCGCGATCGAACTCCTCCCGGTCGCCGAACTCGAACTCGCGCACGCGACCGAACGAGCAGCTCTCGCACCAGCCCGACGACTCGGCGCACTTCCGACACTCGACGCCATCGAGCTGATCGGGATAGCGCCGCTCGGCTCGCGCCAGGTGATAGGTCAATCGCGACATGTACGCGAGCCCATCGACGTACCCGTGCCGGCAAGTCTCGCAGTAGCCGCCGCGACGCACGGCCTCTCGACACGTCTCGCAACGGTGCTCCTCCGGATCGATCGAGTGACCGTGCGCGTCGAGCGTCTCGAAGAAGGCGCGCGAAGGCACTCGGTATCCGGCGAGGAAGCTTGCGTCGCACTCCTCGCACCAGGCGCCGAGCAGGCGCCCGCGAGCGAAGTGCTCCGGCGTCTCCGACGTCCCCTCAGGTCCCGTGCACGAAGCCGCGGTCATCGAGGTCGCGAAAACCGAGAGAACGCGCGTCAGTCGCACATCCAGTGCTCCGCACAACCGAGCGAATCGTCGTCGGTCGGGTCGGGTCCGCAGGGCCAATCGGGCTCTCCGGGAGCGGGGCCGCCGCGGAACAGGAAGTCGAGGAGAGTGATCGGATCGCTGACGTTCAGGACTCCGAGCCCAACGGAATCAGAATCGAGTCGGGCGAATCGACGACTCGCGGTGAGACCGTTCTTCTGCAGCGAGAGCCTCGCTGGATCTTCGGCGGAAGCGTTTTCACCTGGCAATTGAGCGTGTCGACCTGGATGTCCGACGACAACGGAGAGGTCATGCTCAGCTTTCAAATCCTCGCCGGCAGCTCTCAGGGCTCGGCTCTCCGTGTCTACCCACAATTCGATCGAACCTCACGTGTGCTCGCGGTTCGCGTCGTCGAGGACATGTTCGGTCGCAGCGCGAAGACGGCCGAATTCCTCTTCCGACTCACGGACGACGCCACCTTCGTCGAGCTGTTCCCACCTCGACCGCGCGGTTGATCGACTCCCGGGTGTGCATTCCCCGGCCGCCTGTGTATCATGCCGGCCATGTCGATTTTTCGTCGTCTCTTCGGCCGCCTTTGGAGGAAACCACCTGTGTCCGCTGACGAACTCGAGAACGCTACCACCACCGATTCCGGCCTCAAGTACATCGACCTCGAAGAGGGGAGCGGTGAGTCGCCCGCGCAAGGCGCGACGGTCATCGTTCACTACACGGGTTGGCTCGAGGACGGGCGCAAGTTCGACAGCTCGGTCGACCGCGGAGATCCGTTCTCGTTTCCGCTCGGTCAGGGCCGAGTGATCCGCGGTTGGGACGAAGGCGTCGCGACGATGAAGGTCGGCGGCAAGCGCAAGCTCATCATTCCGCACGAGCTCGGCTACGGTGAGCAAGGCTACCCCGGCGCCATTCCGCCATGCGCGACGTTGATCTTCGAGGTCGAGCTCTTGGAGGTTCGCTGATGCGTACTCGGATGCGCGCCTCGCTCGCGACTCTTCTCGCCGTACCTCTCGGCGTGTTCCTGAGCGGCTGCCAGTGCTGCCAGTTTCGGGACGAGGGCTCCTCCGATGACTCTCCCGATGAGACGACTTGGACTCCGCTCTTCGACGGCAAGACCCTCGACGGTTGGAGGCCTTCCACCTTTCTCAACCCGGGCGAGCCGCGCGCCGAGAACGGACAGCTCATCCTCCCCGTCGGAGAGATCCTCACGGGCGTCACTTGGACGAAGGACTTCCCCAAGAAGAACTACGAGATCCGCCTCGAAGCGATGCGCGTCGACGGCTCCGATTTCTTCTGCGGACTCACCTTTCCGTACAAGGAGAACTTCGCCTCCCTGATCCTCGGAGGCTGGGGCGGGCAGACCTGCGGCATCTCGAGTCTCGACAGCTTCGACGCCTCGAGCAACACGACGACGACGTTCCAAGAGTTCAAGAGCGGCATCTGGTACAAGGTCCGCTTGCGCGTCACCGATTGGCGCTTCGAGGCTTGGCTCGATGAGAAGAAGATCGTCGACGTCTCGACGAAGGAGAAGATGGTCGACATCCGCATCGAGGTCGAGCCATCGCTCCCGCTCGGGTTCTCGTCGTTCCAGACGACCGCGGCACTTCGAAACATCGAGTACCAGGAAGTCGACGGGCCCGAGAACGCCGCGCCGAAAACCGAAGGTTAAGGCCCTGCGCAGTCCATCGGCTCCGGACACTCGAGCGGATCGGGCTCCGGGGGTACGTCGCACTCCGGAAACGGTGCGGGTAGCGGCCGGCCGCTCAGGAAGAGGAAATTGAGGGTGGTGAGCGCGTCGGTGAGATCGAGGACGCCCGTTCGGTCGCTGTCGAGTGCCGCGAGGCAACTCGTCACGGTCCCGCCGTTGAAGAGGTAATTGAGCAGCGCGACGGCGTCGGAGAGATCGACCTCGCCGCTCTCGTTCGCGTCGCCTCGCAGGAACGGAATGCCCTCGAAAGTGAAGGTCGGCTGGTCTTCGGCCTCGAACTCGCGGGGCACCGAATTGATGACTCGGATCGCGACCTCGCCGCGACCGGGCGGAGTGATGACCTCGAGGTGATTTCGGCTGTTTCGAACACGCGTCACGCTCGTCGCCTCGACGTCGCCGAAGAACACCTGGACGTCGCTCAGAAAGTGATCGCCGAGGATTTCGATCATCTCGCCGCCGCTCGCGCGCCCCGTCGAGACCGTGATCGAGTCCACGATCGGTATCGGAGGCAGCACGTTGATCGCGTCGGGGATCGAATGCTCCCTACCGGTGTTTCGGTCGCGCACACGCACCGAAAGCGAATCGAAGAAACGCTCCTCGAACGGGATTCGGGCGAGAAGCTGATGGCTGCCCGAGACGACAGCGACATCGATCTGCTCGTCCCCCACGAAGAGGTCGAGATCCGAACTCATGTTTTGGCCTCGAACGGTCAATACCACTCGGCCGAGGTGTACCGTCTCCTCCGGCTTGACGCTCAGAAGAATCGGCGTGGTCGTGTCACGTCCCTGCGTCCGGGACGAAGCTCGAACATGATTCAGAAAGGCATTCACACGGCCGTTGGCGAACGCGTTGAGCCCGTTGACGTTGTTGTTCCAGTTGTCCATCGTCGTCCACATCAGGTCGACTTCGTCCTCCATGTC
>CAYZGY010000635.1:0-5154 GCA_964478085.1 uncultured Planctomycetia bacterium | reverse complement strand
GATTCGGCGTCCAAGCGGCCGATTCGCCCGAGCTCTTCGTCGCTGAAACTCGCCCATGCTTAACCGAGTGCTCCGAGGCGCGAAAACCCTGTTTGCGGCGGGCTTTACCCTACCGTCACAGTCCCGACATCGATGTAGACGTCAGCGCCGCGAAATCGTTCCGAGATTTCGCCGGCCTTGAAGGTGCTGGGTTTCGTGCCTGCGAGCGAGTTAAGATGCGGGGTTTGGATCGAGAGTTCCGACCGCGAGTTAGCGGACGGCCCCTTCTGAAGTCAACGAGAGCGTACCCATGAGTTCGAGATTGCCGATCTGTCTGTTTTTCGTTTTGTCCTCGATGAGCGCGAGCGTCTTCGGCGCGCCGCCTAAGAAATTCAAGAGTGCGGTGATCACGAAGACGACGCCGGATCATCGCGTCGACATCGAGGTCGACATTCGAGGAGCGAAGCATCTCGTGCTCGAGGTCACCGACGGAGGCAACGGGTCGGGCTACGACTGGGCCGACTGGATCGAGCCGCGCCTCATCGGCCCGAAGGGCTCGATCAAGCTCACCGATCTCAAGTGGAGCAACATCGACGGCCGCGCCCAGGTGAACAAGAATCAGGGCGGCGGCCCGCTTCGAGTGAACGACAAGCCCGTCGCGTTCGGCATCGGAACACACGCGAACACCGCGATCACGTACAAGCTTCCAAAGGGCTATCACACGTTTCGTGCACAGGGTGGGCTCGACAATGGCGGAACGGACCAGAAGGGCAGCACGACGAGCGTCGTCTTCTCGGTCTCGAGAAGCGCGACAGGCCCTGTCTCGCACGTTGCCGATGGGTTTCAGGTCGACCTCATCTACGAGAACGGTCTCAAGGAGGTCGGCTCGTGGGTCGTGCTCGCCTTCGACGGTAAGGGGCGACTGCTGACGTCCGATCGTCACGGGCCGCTCTACCGGATTACGGTCCCCGATCTCGGGGACGCGAACGGCGAAGCGAAGGTCGAGCGGCTCCCGGTCGACGTCGGCGGAGCGAACGGCATCCTCGACGCTTTCGGCAGCCTCTACGTCGTCGGTAAGGGTTACCGCAGCCAGAAGGGTCAGTCGGGCCTCTTTCGGCTCACCGATTCGAACGGTGACGACCTGTACGACAAGGTCGAGTTCCTGATTCCGCTTCGGGTCGGAGCGGACCACCACGCGCACAACGTGCTCGTGCACCCCGATGGCAAGCGCCTCGTGATCCTGAGCGGAAACAACACCGACATTCCGAAGTCGGTCGCGACGCGTCACATTCGCTTCCAGAGCGAAGATCATCTGTTGCCGCGATCGACGTACTACGGTCACAACACGAACCGTCGCGCTCCGGGTGGCTTCGTCCTCATCTGCAATCCCGATGGAGGCCGGCGTCGCGTGCACTGCGCCGGCTTTCGCAATCCGTACGACTTCGCGTACAACCGCGACGGCGAGCTCTTCACGTTCGATGCCGACATGGAGTACGACGTCGGGGGGCCGTGGTATCGCCCGACGCGCGTCAATCACACGGTCAGCGGCGCGGACTTCGGCTGGCGCTGGGGCGCCGGCAAGTGGCCGAACTGGTTCCCGGACACGGTCGGCACCGTCGTCGACATCGGCCGCGGCAGTCCGACGGGAGTCGTCTTCGGTTACGGTGCGAAGTTCCCGGCGAAGTATCAGAACGCTCTCTACATCGCCGACTGGACCTACGGGCGCATGTTCGCGGTTCACCTCTCGCCGACGGGCGCGAGCTACACGGGCGTCGCCGAGCTCTTCGTCCAAGGGCGCGGCATGCCGATTTCGGATGTCATCGTTCGACCGCAAGACGGAGCGCTCTACTACATCACCGGCGGTCGACGTCAGAAGTCGCGCCTCTTCCGCGTGACGTACACGGGCGACGCGTCGACGGCGGCCGTCGTGCATGAGGCGCCGACGGGTCCCGAGGCGGATCTGCGCAAGCTTCGCCTGAGCCTCGAGGCCTTCCACGGCAACGAGGACACGAGCGCCGTCTCGACCGCATGGCCGCATCTCTCGCACACGGATCGCGCGATTCGGTTCGCGGCGCGGACAGCGATCGAGCATCAGGCCGTCGCGTCGTGGAGCGATCGCGCGCCCGCCGAGTCGAACGACACCGCCGCTATCGAGGCGGCGGTCGCGCTGGCACGTGCGGGCAGCAAGGACCTCGCGGGCAAGCTCACGGCGCGCCTCAACAAGATCGACTTCCAAAAGCTCGCGCTCGAGCAGCAGCTCGATCTCCTGCGCGCGTACGGCCTCGTCTTCATCCGCATGGCGAAGCCCGACGAGGCGACCTCGAAGCACCTCGTGAGCACGCTCTCTCCGCACTATCCGTCGAAGACGCGTTCGCTCAATCACGAGCTCTGCCAGATGCTCCTCTACCTCGGCGCTCCGGGCGCGGTGTCGAGCTCGGTCAAGCTGCTCCTCGCGGCGGACAACCAGGCGGACGAGATGTTCTACTCGTATCACCTGCGAACGATTCGAGAGGGATGGAGCGTCGAGGACCACCGCGCCTACTTCGGCTGGCTCGCACGCACCGAAGGGGGACGCGGCGACTACGTCGGCGGCAACCACTTCGGAAACTTCCTCAAGCTTGTCCGTCGCGATGCGACCAAGGCCCTCAGCGCGGACCGAAAGGGCGAGATCGCCGATGTGCTCGCTCGAAGGGGCAAGGCACCGGAGCGTCCGAAGATCGAGCGCGACTTCGTCAAGGAGTGGACGCTCGCGAATCTACGCCCGGCGCTCAACCGTGTCGAAAAAGGACGAGCGTTCATCCGTGGCAAGCGTCTGACGGAAGCTCTCTGCACCTCGTGTCACCTCTTCAACGGCAAGGGCGGAGCGCTCGGCCCCGATCTGAGCTCGGTCGGGAGCAAGATGAACGCCGAGGCTCTTCTCGTGGAGATTCTCGAGCCCTCGAAGGTCATCTCGGAGCAGCACGCGTCGTCGGTGCTCGTCCTCAAGAACGGAACGGTCGTCGTCGGTCGTGAGGTCGGCGGTGATGAGGAGACGACGCACGTCGTCAGCAATCCCGACAAGATCGATGACGTTACGATCATCAAGCGAAGCGATATCGCCCAACGCAGCAAGTCGGATGTATCCTTGATGCCGAAGAATCTCCTCAACGTGCTCGAGGAGGAGGAGATTCTCGACGTCTTGATGTACCTGACGTCCGGAGGAAGAGCCGGTCACACCGCGTTCGATCGTTGACGACTCTCACGGAACCGCTGGAGGTGCCATGTCCCGGAAGAGCTCTCTTCGTCGAAGGGTGTTCACGGTCAGTGTCGTCTTCAGCGGTCTCGCCTTTCCTCTCGTAGCCGAGGATCCGCTCCCGTGCGAGTCGCCGCTCGAGGAGAGCATGCTCCAGCAACTCCAGCAACTCCAGCAACTCCAGCAACTCCAGCTACACTCCTGGAGTCGGGTCGTGCAGCCCGGCCAGTCCGCGACCGTGCAGCTCGGACTCTGGGAATGCAGCGTCTTTTTCCAGCGAGTGCCTGCCTGCGCGGAGATTACGGTCGAGCCGGCCGAGTTCGCGGACATCGAGGAGATCCCGTGGTTCGGTGATCCGTTCGATCCGACGATTCGCGTGTGGATCGCTCCGGAGACGCCACACGGCACGGAGATTCGGCTTCGCGCGGACATCGAGTCCGGTCGTGCCGTTCGCCACGGCGAGCTCTTCGTCTACCGACCCGAGGAGAACCCGATCGTCGGTCACTGGACCGAGCGCGCGCAGCTTCCCTGCGGGCCGAGCTTCGTGCGTGGTGATGTCGATGCGAACGGCAAGCTGCAGATCGCCGACGCGAACGGTCGACAGGAGTTGACCGACGCGATCGTGATTCTCGATTACCTGTTCCTCGGGGGCAGGCCACCGGCGCAGCCTTTTCCCGAGTGCGGGACGCCTCCTTCGCCGGCTCGGTTCGCCTGTGACGGTTACGATATCTGCCCGCCGGTCGACGAGCTCGATCGAGACGCGGACGTTCCGAGCCTCGAAGGCTTTTGGCTCGGCACGCCACCGTTCGAAACCGTCGTCCCTGCCTGTGGGAACATCTTTCGCCGTTAGTCTTTCATTCTGATTCCTATGAAGTCCTTCTCACGAATCCTTCTCGTTGTCTGCTGCCTCGTCGCTCTCCGCCTGCCGGCTCGCGGTGATTCGCCGAACGTTCTCTTTATCGCTGTCGACGATCTCAACGATTGGGTCCACTGCCTCGGTGGAAGAAGCGGGGTTCACACCCCGCACATCGACGAGCTCGCGTCGCGTGGCGTCCTCTTCACGAACGCGCATTGTGCGGCGCCGGCGTGCAATCCTTCTCGCGTCGCTGTGATGACGGGCGTCGCCCCTGCGAGCTCGGGTGTGTACAACAACGGCCAGGACTGGCGCAAGAGTCCGCGGCTCGCGAAGGCGGTGACGATTCCCGAGCACTTCCGCGCGAGCGGCTACACGGCCTACGGCGGCGGCAAGATCTTCCACTCACTCTCGTGGATCACGAAAGGCTACGGCAAGCAGCAGAACGAAGCCGCGATTTGGGATCACTACTGGCCGACCGCGACGAATCCGATGCCCGACGCGCTCTGGCCGACAGGGACCGAGGCGAAGCGCGCGGCCGACGGGTACGTGCACTCGAAGCCGCTCGCTCTCGGCAAGCTCGGAGACGACGGCAAGCCCGCGAAGGGGCGTCCGCCACACTTCTTCGATTGGGCAGTGGTCGACGGGGCCGAGTCGAAGATGTCCGATGCGCAGATCGTCGATTGGGCGAGTGCCGAGTTCTCGAAGCGGCGTGCGAAGCCCTTCTTTCACGCCGTCGGGATCTACCGACCGCACATCCCGTGGTACGCGCCGAGTAAGTACTTCGATCTCTACCCTCTCGACGAGGTCGAATTGCCGAAGATTCGCGAGGACGACCTCGACGACGTCCCCGCGTCCGCCCATCGCTCGCTTCGCAAGGCTTGGCATCGTTGGATCCTCGCGAGCGGCGAATGGAAGGCTGCGGTTCAAGGCTACCTGGCATCGATCAGCTTCGCCGACGCGCAGGTCGGTCGCCTCATCGCCGCGCTCGATCGGAGCCCGCAGGCGAAGGACACGATCGTTGTGCTCTGGTCGGATCACGGCATGCACATCGGCGAGAAGCAGCAGTGGGAGAAGTTCACGCTCTTCG
>CAYZGY010000634.1:0-5156 GCA_964478085.1 uncultured Planctomycetia bacterium | reverse complement strand
GGTCTTCGAGGTCGCCCCGTCGGCGAACAAGATTCAGGTCAAGGACGCCGTCGAGGCGATCTTCGATGTCACCGTCGAGAAGGTGAACATCCTCAATCGTCGCGGTAAGCGTAAGCGCGTCGGCCGCCACATCGGTTTCGGCAAGGGTTCGCGCCGCGCGATCGTCACGATCAAGACCGGCGATAACATCGACGTCTACTGATTCGCCGTTAGAGAAGAAGCTACTTTTCATTCGATAGAAGAAGCTACGCTGTCATGGGAATCCGACTCTACCGACCTACCAGCCCCGGACGCCGCTTTGCGAGCGTCTCGGATTTCGCGGAGATCACGCGTACGCGTCCCGAGAAGTCCTTGGTCGTCAAGATCAAGAAGACGGGTGGTCGTAACAACTTCGGTCGCATCACGTGCCGTCACAAAGGTGGTGGGCACAAGCCGAAGTACCGCCTGATCGACTTCCGTCGCGACAAAATCGGGGTGCCTGGTAAGGTCGCCGAGATCGAGTACGATCCGAACCGAACCTGCCGTGTCGCGCTCGTCGTCTACAAGGACGGTGAGAAGCGCTACATCCTGGCGCCGAAAGACATCGCGGTCGGTCAGGAGATCGTCTCGGGCGACATGGCGGAGCCGACGGCGGGTAACTCGATGACACTCGAGAAGATCCCTCCCGGACTTCCGATCCACAACATCGAGCTGCGCCCGGGTCAGGGCGGCAAGCTCGTTCGCTCGGCCGGTGTCCAGGCGACGATCCAGGCGAAGGAAGGCAAGTACGCGAACGTGCTGCTTCCCTCCGGCGAGGTTCGCCGCATCCACCTGCAGTGTCGGGCGACGATCGGTCAGGTCGGAAATCTCGAGCACCAGAACATCAAGATCGGTAAGGCCGGTCGTAACCGCTGGCGCGGAATTCGCCCGACGGTGCGTGGCTCGGCCATGAACCCGGTCGCTCACCCGATGGGTGGTGGTGAAGGTCGCCGTGCCGGTGGTCGTCACCCGTGCTCGCCGACCGGCGTTCTCTCGAAGGGTGGTAAGACGCGCGCGCCGCGTAAGCACTCGAACAAGCACATCGTGCGGCGACGTAAGAAGAAATAATTCAGCGGTAACGAAGACGAGCTGAAATCATGAGTCGATCTCAAAAGAAGGGTCCCTACGTCGACGCGAAGCTCCTCACGAAGGTGCTCTCCGCGGACGATGCCGAAGCGCCGATCAAGACGTGGGCGCGCTCGTGCACGATCGTCCCCGATTTCATCGGGCGTACGTTCATGGTGCACAACGGCAAGGACTTCAAGAAGGTCTACGTGACCGAGAACATGGTCGGCCATAAGCTCGGCGAGTTTTCGCCGACGCGTATGTTCCGTGGCCACGGTGGTAAGAAGGTTAAATAGGTAGGTCGAGTCCGTCATGGCAAGAGCCAAGGCCGAATCCCAGCAGACGTATCAAGCGAAGCATCGCTACGCGCGCATCTCGGCGCGTAAGGCTCGCTTGGTGATGGACTTGATCCGCGGCGAGGCCGTCGAGTCCGCGCTGGTCAAGCTGCAGTATTCGACGCGTCGTGCCTCCCCGATGATTCGCAAGGTCGTCCAGTCGGCCGTCGCGAATGCGGAGCAGGAGGGCGGCATCGATCCCGAGGATCTCGTCGTCCAGAGTGCGTTCGTCGACGAGGGCCCGACGATGAAGCGCTGGAAGCCGCGTTCGATGGGACGCGCCTACCCGCGTCTGCGTCGCTCGTGTCACCTCAGCGTCGTCGTGACGGCGCGAGCTTCTAAGGCTGGCGCGGCTGCGAAGGCGGCCTTGGCACCGGAGGCTGAGGCGGAAACAGAATCGATCGCTCCTGCGGAAGCCAAGAACGAGAGTCAGGAATCCTAAGCATGGGTCAGAAAGTACACCCCACCGGTTTCCGTGTCGGGATCACCGAAGACTGGCGTTCGCGTTGGTTCGCCGACAAGCAGTCCTTCGGCAAGCTCCTGGTCCAGGACCAGAGAATCCGCGGCTACATCAAGAAAGAGTACGATGTCGCCGGCATTCCGAAGATCGAGATCGAGCGCGACATGGAGCGGGTCCACGTGATCCTCCACACGAGCCGCCCGGGTCTGATCATCGGTAAGAAGGGTGCCAAGGTCGACAAGCTCAAGGAAGACCTCGAGTCGATCACCCAGTCGGAGGTGAAGCTCGAGATCCGCGAGGTCGTCGCTCCCGAACTCAACGCGCAGCTCTGCGCCGAGGGTGTCGCGCAGCAGCTCCTGCGTCGCGCCGCCTTCCGCCGCGTCATGAAGAACACGATCCGCGCCACGATGGACAAGGGTGCCAAGGGCATCAAGATCCAGGTCGCCGGCCGCCTCGGTGGCTCGGAAATGGCGCGCCGCGAGACGTTCCACGAGGGATCGATTCCGCTGCAGACGCTCGACGCGCACGTCGAGTACGGCTTCGCCGAAGCTCACACGACCTACGGGTCGATCGGCTGCAAGTGCTGGATCTACCACGGCCCGTATCAGGAGAAGAAGGAGTCTGGCCATGGCTCTCATGCCAAAAAGGGTTAAGCACCGTAAGCAGCAACGCGGTAGCGCCAAGGGCGTCGCCACGCGTGGCAATTACGTTGTTTACGGAGATTACGGTCTTCAGAGCCTCGACCCGGGCTGGATCACCGCGCAGCAGATCGAAGCCGGTCGTGTTGCCGCGACTCACTTCCTCCACGGCGAAGGCCGCGTCTACATCCGCATCTTCCCGGACAAGCCCGTCTCGGCGCAGCCCGCTGAAACGCGAATGGGAAAGGGAAAGGGTGAGCCGAACTACTGGTGCGCCGTCGTGCGTCCCGGAACGATCCTCTACGAGGTCGGCGGACTCCCCGAAGACGTTGCCAAGCAGGCGCTCAACCGCATCGCGCACAAGCTTCCCGTGAAGGTGCGCTTCGTCGGGCGACGACCTAAGGTCTGATGGGTCCGAAGGTGTAAGGCAGAAAGATGACCAAGGAAGAAATGCGCGAGATGCAGCCGGCCGAGCTGCAATCGGAAGCCACCAAGCTCGAGGCGAAGATCTGGAAGATGCGTTTCCAGGCTCGCGGCGAGCCGGTCGAGAACTCGGGCCTCCTCAATGTGCTCAAGAAGGAGCGCGCCCGCATGCTGACGATCCTGCGTCAGAAGCAGCTCGCTGGCGAAGCCTCGGGTGAGGTGCCTGTCGATTCGAGTCGCGCCGATTCGAGTGGCGCTGATTCGAGTGGCGCTGATTCGAGTGGCGCTGATTCGAGTGGCGCTGGGAGCGACGAGACGAACGAAGACGCGGGTTCTGGCAACGAAGAGTAGTTAGCGGATTTTTCATGAGCGACACGACGAACGAATCCACTCAAGCAGCGCCGAAGCGACGCAAGCGCCTCGTCGGCGAAGTCGTCAGCGACAAGATGTCGAAGACGATCTCGGTCCGCGTCGAGCGCCTCGAGAAGCACCGCCAGTACCAAAAGTACGTCCGTCGCAAGACGACGGTCAAGGCCCACGACGAGCGCGGCGAAGCGAACAACGGTGACCTCGTGCGCGTCGAGGAGACTCGCCCGCTCTCGAAGACGAAGCGCTGGCGTCTCGTCGAGGTCGTGCGCCGGTCGACGAAGGTTACCGCGCTGCCGGCTAAGGGTGGCAAGTAGGGCTGGAAATAGCCCGTAAGAGAGAAGCAGGCGAAGAAGGAATCGATCGATGATTCAAATGCAAACCAAGCTCGACGTCGCCGATAATACCGGCTGCAAAGTCGTCCAGTGCATTCACGTGCTCGGCGGCTCCGGAAGGCGTTGGGCGAACCTCGGCGACATCATCGTCTGCTCGGTGAAGAAGGCTCTTCCGTCGAGCGATATCAAGGCCGGAACGGTCATCAAGGCCGTGATCGTGCGTACGAAGAAGCCCGTCCGTCGCGAGGACGGTTCCTACGTGCGCTTCGACCGTAACGCGGTCGTCGTACTCGACGGTGAAGGCAACCCGCGCGGTACGCGCATCTTCGGCGCGGTCGCCCGCGAGCTCCGCCAGAAGAACTTCATGAAGATTATCTCGCTGGCCCCGGAGGTGGTGTGAGATGTACCTGAAACGGAACGATCTCGTCGTCGTCGTCACGGGAGCCGAGAAGGGGAAGCAAGGTCGCGTGCTGCGCATCGACGAAGAGTCGAACCGCGTCACGGTGCAGGGCCTCAACCTGCGCTTCAAGCACGTCCGCCGCACGCAGCAGAACCCGAAGGGTGGCCGCGTCCAGAAGGAGTGCCCGATCGACGCCTCCAAGGTGATGCTCGTCGACCCGAAGACGAACGGCCCGACGCGAGTCGGCTACCGGACCGACGACAAGGGCCGCAAGGTCCGCTACGCGAAGAAGAGTAACGAGCCCATCTAAACGGCTTGCCCCCAGAAGCGGGGGCGCAGGAATTGAAGAACCGAGACATGTCTCGACTACAGGAAAAGTACCGCAGCGAGATCGTTCCCCAGCTCATGGAGAAGTTCTCGTACGCGAACGTCAACCAGGTGCCCCGGCTCGACAAGATCACGGTCAGCATGGGCGTCGGTAAGGCGATCGAGAACAACAAGCGCATCGAGTCGGCCGTTCGCGACCTCGGGATCATCACCGGGCAGAAGGCGGTCACGACGCGCGCCCGTCGCTCGATCGCGGGATTCAAGCTGCGTGCCGGTATGGCGGTCGGCGCGAAGGTGACGCTTCGCGGCCAGCGCATGTTCGAGTTCCTCGACCGGCTGATCGCCCTCGCGATTCCGCGTATCCGCGACTTCCGCGGTTTCTCGCGTACCGCGTTGGACGGCTCGGGCAACTACTCGCTCGGTCTCGCGGAGCAGATGGTTTTCCCCGAGATCAACATCGACCAGGTCGACTTTGTTCAGGGTTTGAACATCACGATGACCGTCGACCGTTCGAATGACGAAGCGTCTCTGGCGCTCCTGGAAATGTTCGGCTTCCCGTTCAGGAGATAACGAAGGTGGCTAAAACTTCTTGGCGCGTCAAACAGCTGCGAGAGCCGAAGTTCTCGACCCGACGCTACAACCGCTGTCAGCTCTGTGGACGCCGACGCGGCTACTATCGAAAGTTCCAGATCTGCAGGATCTGTTTCCGAGTTCTCGCCAACAAGGGCGAGATCCCTGGCGTGCGCAAGTCGAGTTGGTAAGGAGCGACAGAGCGTCATGAGCATGACT
>CAYZGY010000633.1:0-5162 GCA_964478085.1 uncultured Planctomycetia bacterium | reverse complement strand
GCACCTAGGATTTGAAGTCCCGGGGGCCCACCAGGTGCCCGTTCACTCCCGCGGCATGGTGGGACGGATACGATAGGCGGAGATGTCGGGGGGGTCAAGAACGGCAGGGGGTTCTTCGGGTCGGGGGCCGGAAATCTTCGACAGACGATGAGGTCCTGCGTCTTTCGCTCTGAGATGGCCCGCCAGGGTTGGGTTCGGTCTGAAGGCCACCGAATCCCTGCGCATGGCTGAGCTCGACGTCTGATGGCCGGACGCGAGAGCGGGGAAATGGAGGGAACGAAGGATGAGCTATTCTCGCATGCCGTACCGATTCCGTTCTCGAGCGTTCAGCTCAGCGAGAACCTCCGCGTCAATTGTCCATGGCGACTTCGAGGAGCCCGACTTCGGCATCGGCGTCTTTCGCCTCGTCTCGGAGCTTCCCGGGTGGAAGGCTCTCGATGGGCAGCTGGTCGAAGTCCAGGCACGTTGCTGTGGAACACGTCGCGAGGGGGATCAGTACATCGAGCTCGGCGCTCAGGGGAACACGACCGATTGCCAGGAGCTCGAGACGGTGCCCGACGCGAAGTTCGTGCTCTGCTTCGCCTACTCACGCAGGCCGCGCGTGAGGCTCGATAGCAACGGGGTCGAGGCCTTGATCGACGGCGAGGTCGTTCGCCTCATGGAGGCGGACGGAATGGCGAACGCGGATACCGCGTGGCAGCGCCATCGACGCAGTCAGCGTCGCACGCATCGACGATTGATCGAGGCGTCTTCTAACGAGGTCGCTCGACCGTGAGGATCGAACCGAGCTCCGCGTAGTCGTTGCCTCCGAGCCTCGCGAGAGGCGCCAAGCCGGCGGCGTCGATCTGGACCCGGCCCTTCTCATCGGTCGAGGCGATCGCGTCGTCGACCCACATCGATCGGATCTCGCCGAAGATGATTCCTTGTGGCGTTTCGCCGTACTCGAGGATCGTCGCGAGGCGGCAGGCCATCGCGATCTTGGGTCCGACGACGCGCGGCAGGCTCGATCCGTCGAACTCCGTCAGCTCGAGACCGCCCGCGTCGATCTCCGACTCGCCGTGCGCGAGGCTCGCCGCGCTCTTCGTCACCGCTTCGGCGAGGTCGGGAGAGGCGATGTGGATGACGAACTCGTCGCGCTCCTCGATGTTGCGCCACGTGTCCTTCTTCGAGCCGTCCACTTTTTTGCCGACCGAGATCATCATCGTCGGCGGGTCGCTCGAGATCCCGTTGAAGTACGAGAACGGCGCGAGGTTGAATGAATCGCGGTCCGACTTCTCCGAGGAACGCGAATCGGACAGCACCCACGCGATCGGACGCGGGACGATGGTCTGGATCATCAAGCGGTAGACGTCGCCTTTGGCGAGCTCGGTGAGATCGATATTCATGCGCGCGAATGTCTCGCATGAGGAAAGATCTGTCAACCGAGAGGGCGCTTCGCTATCGTTCAGGCGATGCTCCGACTGAGTTTCGATCAAGGCACACTGCTTCTCGCCGGCGAGGACGTCGCGGCGCTCGAGCTTCCCGCTTGCGTCGAGGACTCGCGCGTGGGGGCTTGGCGTGCGCCGGCGCGACGATACAGGGAAATCGTTCTCGCGCTCAAGGATCGCGGAGTCGAGTTCGAGGACTCGGCGCGCGAGTACGACAAGCTCGAGCTCGTCTCGCGTCTCGAACGTACGCCGTATCCGTACCAGGAGGAGGCGATCGCCGAGTGGGAGAAGGCCGATCGCTCCGGCGTGGTCGTCCTGCCGACGGGCGCGGGGAAGACTTTCGTCGCTCAGCTCGCGATGGAGTCGGCCGAGCGTCCGACGCTCGTCGTCGCTCCGACGATCGATCTCATGCAGCAGTGGTACGGAGTCCTCGGTACGAGTTTCGACGTCGAGATCGGGCTCATCGGCGGCGGCTATCACGAGCCGGCTCCGGTCACCGTGACGACCTACGACTCGGCGCACATCCACGTCGATCGACTCGGCGCGAGATACGGCCTCCTCGTCTTCGACGAGTGTCACCATCTTCCCGGACCTTCGTACCAGCTCGCGGCGGAGAACTCGATCGCTCCCTTTCGACTCGGCCTGACGGCGACGCCAGAGCGCGAGGACGGGGGGGAGGTCCTGCTCGAGAAGCTCATCGGCCCGATCGTCTATCGCCAGGACATCCGCGAGCTCGCGGGGGAGTATCTCGCGGACTACGAGACGGTCAAGCTGCACGTCCGCCTCTCGGACGAGGAGCTCGAGCGTTACCGCGAGTCGCGCGAGGTTTATCTCGAGTTCGTCCGCGGGCATCGCATTCCGCTCGGCAGTCCGGGCGGCTGGGCGATGTTCCTCATGAAGACGTCACGCAGCGAGGAGGGGCGTCGCGCCTTCCTCGCCTACCGCGAGCAGAAGGCGATCGCGCAAGCCTCGGGTGCGAAGCTGCGCATGCTCGAGAAGCTCCTCATCAAGCACCGCGAAGACCGCGTGCTCGTCTTCACGAACGACAACGAGACCGTCTACCGCATCTCGCGCCGCTTCCTGATTCCCGCGATCACGCATCAGACGAAGGTCAAGGAGCGTCACGATACGCTTCAGCGCTTCAACTCGGGCGAGTTTCCGTTCCTCGTGACCTCGAAGGTGCTCAACGAGGGCGTCGACGTGCCCGCGGCGAACGTCGCCGTGATTCTCTCGGGAAGCGGCAGCGTGCGCGAGCACGTGCAGCGTCTCGGGCGTATTCTCCGACGGGCGGAAGGCAAGCACGCGATGCTGTACGAGGTCATCGCCGAGGGGACGGGCGAGGAATTCGTCTCGTCGCGACGGAGGAGACACAGTGCTTACAGCTGATCTCATCCAGGTGCGCATCGGGAAGAAGAAGATCGAGCCTCGATTCATCGCGACGGACAACGAGGAGTCCGTCGGGCTCGCCGGTTCGCTTCTCGAGATCTTTCAGGAGAACGTCGGGAAGAAGAAACGTGACCTGGACGCGGACCTTGCGGACTTCCTCGGGACGGGGACGGAGTTCCTGCTCCACCGCGGCCTCGCGAAGCTGCTTTCGGATCGCTGCGAGTTCGAGACACGCGCGGTGATCGAGCCCGTCGACTTGCGCCGGAAGGTCTTTCTCGCGGCTGCGGCGGCGTATCGCGAAGGACTTTCGAAGGACATCGATCGAGAGGCGGTTTACCAAAACGTCGGAGACGACATCGAGGCCGAAATCGTCTCCGACGGCCTCGAGATCGACGGCGAGCTCGACTTCGAAAACCTCGAGAATGGGCTCTACGCCGATCTCAAGGACGAGCAGGTTCTCGCGAAGTTCGAAGGCGGCGACGCGGCTTGGCTCCTCGATCGGTACAACGTCGCTCTCGCGCAGGGCGTGCTCTTTCGTGCCACCGAGATGTTTATCGAGGTGCGGGGCGAGTCGGCGCAGAGCTATCGCGAGCTCTTCCGTCGCATGAAGTTCTTTCGGCTCCTCTTCGAGGTCGAGGGCACTGCCGAGGTCGGCTACCGCATCCGTCTCGACGGTCCGGCGTCCGTGCTCAAGTCGGCACATCGCTACGGACTGCAGATGGCGTCGTTTCTCCCGGGGCTGCTTCATTGCGAGTCGTGGGAGCTGCGCGCCGAGGTTCTGTGGGGGCCGCGCAAGGCGCGACGCGTCCTCGAGCTCGACTCGACGATGGGGCTTCGGCCCTACTCGCATCGTCGTGGGCAATGGATCCCCGACGAGGTCGCCTGGTTCGAGGAGCAGTTCGACAAGATCAAGAGCGGCTGGACGGTCTCGAGCGAGACCGAGCTCGTCGACCTCGGCGGGCAGGGGATCCTGATTCCCGACTACGTCTTCGAGCACGCCGAGAGTGGCACGCGCGCGCACAAGGAGGTGCTCGGCTTTTGGCGACGCGGCGCAGCGCGTTCGCGACTCGAGCTGCTCAAGGAACGCGGGCCCGAGAACCTGATCCTCGCGGTCTCGAAGGAGCTTCACGTCGGCGACGAGGATCTCGACGACATCCCCGGGCAGGTCTACGTCTTCCGCTCGAGTCCGGTCGCACGCGAGGTGCGCAAGCTGCTCGACGCGCTGCTTGCGTGATCTGGAATCGATGCCCTAATCGAGAATCGCGAGCTTGAGGTGGTACGTCTCACGCGTGCCCGGCTCGGCTTGCCGCTCGAGCACGACGACGCGATCACCCGCGTCCGCCGCGCCGTCGGAGCGCAGCTTCGCGATCGCGTTGCGCAGGACGATCGTCCGATTCTCGTGCGCTTCGACGTGGACGAGCGAGAGCGCGCGATGAATCAGCAGACGCCGCAGCACGTTCGGGTCACCGACCGCTCCGTGGACGGGGCGCCGTGGACGTGCGGCGGAGAGCGCCTTGAGAAGCGATCCGCTTGCCGAAAAGGCGAGGATGCAGCGCGCTTGGAGATTGTGAGCTAACGCCGCGGCCGACGCAGCGATCTTGTCGTAGAGATCGTCACGCTCCGTGACGGGAGAGGTGTAGGCCTTCTCGTCGGCGAGAACGCGTTGTTCGCGTTCGGCCTCGCGACAGATGCGATCCATCTCGCGCACGGCGTGGATCGGATAGTCGCCGGCGGCCGTCTCCCCCGAGAGCATCACCGCGTCGCTGCCGTCGAGAACGGCACCGTAAACGTCGCTCACCTCGGCGCGCGTCGGCTTGTCGCAGTAGGTCATCGACTCGAGCATCTGCGTCGCGGTGATCGAGGGCACACCGCGTGCGCGGGCCTTTCGAAGGATCGCCTTTTGGAGTCCCGGTACCTTCTCCCGCGGGAGCGTGACACCCAGGTCGCCGCGCGCGATCAGGACGCCGTCGGCTTCGTCGATGATCAGCTCGAGGTTCTCGACGCCTTCGGAATCCTCGATCTTCGCGATGATCGTCGTGTCGCTCATGCCCCACGACGCGAGCTGGTGCCGCAACTCCTCGATCTCGCGCGCCGAGCGAACGAAGGACATCGCGATCATGTCGACGCCGAGCTCGGCGCCGAACTTCGCGTCGTCGAGGTCCTTGTCGTTGATGAGCGGGAAGTCGAGCCGCGAGTCGGGAAAGATGACGCCCTTGCGGTTCTTGAGGATCCCGCCCTCGCGCACACGGCAGAGCAGCTCGCCGCGAGTCACCTCGATCGTCTCGAGCTCGATCTGCGCGTCGTCCAGGAATAGGCGGTGGCCACGTTCGACGTGCTCCGCCAGCGTCT
>CAYZGY010000632.1:0-5164 GCA_964478085.1 uncultured Planctomycetia bacterium | reverse complement strand
GCGGTTGTTCTTCAGGAGGGGGCGCGCTACCTCGCGAAGCCGTCGGGGAAGGTGCGGCTGGGTGTCATGCGGGGCGTCCTGACGTTTTCCGACGATCCCGGCATGCGCTACCACATCGTCGCGCCGCAGGGGCAAGAGTCCGGCGTCGGACCCGCGACGACAGGTCGAGGAGTTGCGTCCAGGGCGGGCGACACGAACGCTGATCCGAATCGCGACGACTCGGGCTCCTTCGAGTTCGAGGTTCCGAACATCGACTCGATCGATCCCGACCGTGCGCCGAGCGGTGCTCGCCAGTTCCAGCCGAAGCGCGCGGGGTTCTATCGCTTGATCGCCAGTCCGCGCGCCGACGCAGTCGTCGGGACGGCGACGGATTCCGCCGCGAAGAAGGCCGCGAGGTCGAAGGACGAGTGGTACGCGTTCCGTCGTCGTCCGGCCGAGAGCAATCTCGACTCCCTCGGCGAAGAACGCCTGCGCGAGGCGCTCGAGCCGTTCGATCTGCAGTTCACGATCGGCAGCGAGGTCGAGGGCGACGCGTTCCGTCGCGAGCAAGAAGGTGAAGTCTGGCGTTACCTCGCGTTCGCCGCGGGTCTGTTCCTCCTCCTGGAGCTTTTCGTCGCTTGGTGGTTCGGGAGGAAGGCATGAACGACTGGCTCCGATTCCTCTTCGGCCTCGAGCCCGGCGAGATTCCGGCGAGTGGCGATACCCACTGGGAGCTCTCGAACCTTCCTCACGGGACGTGGCTCGGCATCGCCAGTGCGATCGTCCTCGGGTCGCTCGTTCTGATTCTGCTGCTCTACATCCGAGAGCGGAGTCTTCGACCCTGGCAGCGCGCGACGCTCGGGATCTTGCGCATTCTCGCCCTGACGCTCGTCATTCTCGTCTTGCTCAACCCGCGCCTGCTCACGGAAATCCGGCTCGAGCATCCCGGAAAAACGATCTTCCTCTTCGACGTTTCCGAGAGCATGGCACAGTTCGACGACTTCGACGGCGAGGAGGCCATCGAAATCGAGGACGCGACCGATCTCAATCTCGAGACCGAGCCGAGCCGTGCCGAGATCGCCGTCACCGCGATCGAGCGCGAAGGCGTACTCAATCGTCTAGCCCAGAAGAACCGCCTGCAATTGTTCACCTTCGGCGACGAGCTCACGCAAGTATCGGAGATCAAGACCATCGACGACGTCGCGCCGCTCGCGCCCGAAACGCGTCTCGGTGATGCGCTTCTCGCAGCGACCGAGCAAGCCGGTCGGGAGCCTCTCGCAGGCGTCGTTGTCGTCTCGGACGGACGCTCGAACGCGGGAGAATCAGCCCTTGCCGTTGCGCGTGAGATCGCAGCGCGTCACTCGATCGCGATTCACGGTCTCGGCATCGGGCGCGCTCAACTGCCGCGAAACTACGCGCTCGATGAGCTCATCGTTCCTTCCTTCGCCGAGGTCGACACACCGATCGAGATTCAAGCGCGTCTGCGCGTCACGGGTATGCCCGGCAAGCTCAACGTGGCGCTCTACCGTTCGAAGCGTGGCGAGCGTGGTCGCAAGCTCATCGAGACACGCCAGCTCGTCATCCACAGTCAAAAGTTCGAGTCGCAGCTCAATTTCGTCGATCGCATCGGCGAGAAGGGAGGCTACCGCTACAGCATGTCGCTGCCGCGTGACGCGGCCGAGATCGAGTGGCGCGACAATCGAAAGTTCGCCGACGTCACGGTCGCTGCCGAGAAGCGCCGGCTGCTGCTCGTTTCGGGCTCTGCGACTTTCGAGCACCTCTTCGTTCGAAACTTCGCGCTTCGCGACCCCGGAGTGCAGACGTCGGTCTGGCTCTCGACCGCCGACGCGGGTTACCCGCAAGACGGTGACGTGGTCATCGATCGCCTTCCTTCGAACGCCGAAGAGCTGCGTGATTACGATGTCGTCGCGCTCCTGGATCCCGCCGCCGAGACGCTCAAGAGTGGCTTTCAAGAGGCGCTCATCGAGTTCGTTCGCGACCAGAACGGCGGGCTCGTCTACCTCGCGGGCGAGGTGAACACGCCGGACATCGCGCGTGACCCGGAGTTGCGACAGTTCCGGTCGCTTTTGCCGGTCGATCTCGAGAAGGCTCCGACACCGACCGACACGATTTACGACGAGGAGTGGCGCGGTCAGCTCACCGCGCGCGGCCGAACGCACACTGTCTGCCGCATCGTTGACGACGTCGACGAGAACCTCGCGCTTTGGAATCGCCTGCCGACCTTCTTCTTCGTCTACCCCGCGACGAAGATGCGAGCGAGTGGCGTCGAGCTCGCTCGTGGAAAGGGCGGAGTCCTCGCCGCGGTGCAGCGCATCGGCATCTCCGAGGTCGTCTACCTCGGGAGCGACGAGTTTCATCGCTGGCGCTCGGCACAGGTCGGATATCACGAACGCTTCTGGTCGTCGCTTCTCCGCTACTTGTCGCTCTCGAAGCTCAGCTCGGGGACGGGACGGGCGACGGTTGAGACGGATCGCGACCAGTACCGCGAAGGGGAGCAGATTCGCGTCGTCGCTCATCTCGTCGACGCGCGCAGGCGACCGATCGAAAAGCCGCGCGTGAGCGTGACGATTCGCCGGACGGCCGCCGGCGAGACCGACGATCGACGCAAGGACGGAGGCGATGAGAGTGACGGCGCCTCGAGCTCCACGCCAGCAAACGCGACGCAGGACAACACGGCTTCCGCGAGCGGTGCTCGCGACTCGAGCAAGGAGTGGACGATCTCCCTCGCTCCCGTGCCGAACTCCCCGGGTCGCTACGCGGGTATGGTCCGCACGCCGAGCACGGGACAGTTCCAAGCGTCTCTCGAAACGGCCGAGCCGACCTTTTTCCGCGTCACCGGCGTGCTCGGAGAACGCGACGACCCGTCACCCGATTTCGCTCTATTGAGACAGCTCTGTGATGACACGCACGGCCAGTTCTTCACGATCGGAGAGATCGAAGGGCTCGCCGACGCGATTCCGCCGCGCCGCGAGATCGAGGTGCTCGGTCGTCGTGCCGCGACGATCTGGGATTCGGCCGCGATGATGTGCCTCTTCGCGCTGCTTTTATCGGTCGAGTGGATCCTGCGGAAGCTTTGGAGACTGAATTGAACGCCGTTACGATCGAGAGTCGAGCGAAAGCCCGACCGGCTGTACGAACGAAGGCCGTGAGAACGGAACCATGAACTCGTCTGACGCACGTAGGGACGTGACCCCGTACCTCAACCGCGCGTTTCGCCGCATGGAGGGGCAGTTCTATCGTTGGCTGGCGTGGCACGGGCTCGCGGATCTCGTCATCGTTCTCGTGCTCGCGATCGTGCTCTCGTTCGTTTTCGATTTCGTCTTCGAGCTCCCGTGGATTCTGCGACTCGTGATCTTGGCCGTGACGGGGCTCTGGTGGGCGCGGGTACTGATTCGCGGAAAGCGTCGCTCGAAAGTGCAGCTCACCTCGGGCGATCTGCTCGCGACCGTCGAGGGAAGCTCGCCCGAGCTCGAAGGGCAGCTCGTCAATGTCGTCGAGCTGCGCAAGAGCACGGACGGGAACGGTTCCGAACCGGACGCGACGGCTGAGCCCGAGCCTCCACCGACGCCGCTTGAGGCCGAGCTTCTCAAGCGTGCGCGTCAGGAGGCGCAGCGCGTGCTCTCGCGAGTTCAGGTCGAAGGATCGCTCGACACGCGCTACGTCAAACGACGCGTCAGCGCTGCCGTGGGTGGAGGCATCGCCTTGATCTCCCTCGCAGCCGCGTTCCCTTCGCTCTTTTCGGTCTGGGCGGAGCGCAACGTGCTCCTGTCGTCGAAGCGTTGGCCGCGGGAGACGCACTTTTCGATCGAGCAGGAGGCTCCGGTCTGGCACCATCCGCGCAAGGCGCCGCTGCGCATCTCCGCGTGGGTCGTCGGGAAGATCCCTCGTGACGTCTTCATTCACGTGATCGCGGGTGACGACGAGCGGCGCATTCGTCTCGCACCCGGCCAGAAGCTTCGCAGCCAGTTCGCGATTCACTCCGTGGTCTCGGACGGTGCACCGGCGCCGGGCGAGACCGTCGACGCCGGACAAGTCGTCCACGCGATCGGCAAGGTCGTCGATTCGTTCGATTTCTACCTCAGCGCCGGTGACAACCGCAGTCGCACGATTCGCGTCGAGGTGCACGATCGCCCTCGCGTCGTCGAGACCAAGCTGCGCATCCAGCCTCCGAGGCACACGGGCCAGAAGGAGCGCGTGATTTCCAATCCGGCCGGAGAGATTCGCGCCGTCATCGGCAGCAAGATCTCCGTCCAGAGCCGGTGTGACCGCGCGCTCGAGAGCGCGTGGGTGCGATTCGGCCGTGAGGGACGTCAGGACGTCGACGAGGTCGCGGGTGATCGCTTCTCGCATTCGATGACGCTCGACACGAGTGGCTTCCTCGAGTTCGGATTCCGCGGCGCCAGTTGGGGATTCGACGGGAAGTCTCGCAGGCTCGCGCTCGTCGCTGAGCCGGATCGGATCCCGGAGATCGACCTCGCGGTGACGAGCGATTCGCGATACGTCACGACGAAGGGCAAGATCGAGTACGACGTCGAGGCGCGCGACGACTTCGGCTTTCGGTCGGTTCGTCTCGAGGTAACACACGAGTTCGAGTCTCGTGAAGACGTCGTCGACGACGATTCCGAGAGCGAGGAGATCGACGGCGAGGAGAGCGGGGACGACACCGCCGAGAGCTCGAGCAAGCCGACCGTGAAGGTCATCGAGCTCGATCTTGCCGGTGCCGTGCGCGAGGAGGACGAACTCGTCGTCCGCGATACCGGTGTGCTCGACCTCGCGGCGTTCGAGCTCGATCCGCCGATCCGGATTGGCGATCGACTGCGTCTCCAGGCCGTCGCGGTCGACAACGACGAGCCTGCGGGCGGCAAGGTCGGCAGCTCCGACGAGTACGTGTTCCAGGTCATCTCCTCGGAAGCCCTCGAGCGACAGATGGAGAAGATTCGCGTCGCGGCGCAGGAGCGTATCGAGGAGCTCACCTTCCTCGAGGGGCAGATTCTCGACGAGATCGCCCGACTGGGCGAGCCGGGGGCGCAAGCGAACCAGCAGAACGCTCAGAACAGCCAGAGCTCGCAAGCGAACCAGCAGAACGCTCAGAACAGCCAGAGCTCGCAAGCGAATCAGCAGAACGCTCAGAACAGCCAGAGCTCGCAAGCGAATCAGCAGAACT
>CAYZGY010000631.1:0-5180 GCA_964478085.1 uncultured Planctomycetia bacterium | reverse complement strand
CGAGGTCTCCACAGCGTTCGGTTTCGGGCTGACGGTCGACTTCGGCACCGCATCGCCCAGCTTCGACTTCGATCTGGTGCGATTCGAGCTCGACGCCGCCGGATCGCTCGATGATGTGGTGCTGCCGCTGCGCGTCGGCGACCTCGCCGCCAGCGCCGGGCATCCGCAGTTTGACCAGGGATCCTTGAGTCTCGAGATTCACGCCGACGTGACGCTCGACCCGGTGACGGGTCTGACTCTTCTCTACGATCCCGTCGGCGATCCGGTGAGTTCAATAAACCTCGATCTGCCGCTCTACGCCTTTCTCGCTGGCGAGGACCTGACCCAAGGACTCCACCCGAGCATCGGTGTCAGCGGTGACCTCTTCGTCGCGGACGGGCGGGGCTCGACGCCGATCGCTTCGACGCCGGCGAACCTCGGAGACCTCTCGGCCTTCGCGACGCTGACCGTCGCCGACCTGGTGGCGCAGCTCGAGGCACTGCGAGACGACTGGCTCGTCGAGTTCTCGCGTTCCTCGAACTTCGACATCGCGATTCCATTTGTCGATGCCAGCCTCGGTGAAGCGCTCGACTTTGGCCGGGCCTTCGACTTCGCTGTTCTCCACAAGCTCGACCTCGACGAGGTCGAGACCCTGCAGGACTTTGTGGCTGCGGTGACGCGCGCCGGCGTGCTTCCCGACGGTGAGAGTATCACGTACGACCCCGCGACGCAGAAACTGCGGATCCCGATCGCCTTCGACATCGAGCTGGACGAGCTCTCGCTGCGCGATCTCGACGTGCTCGGACTGGTCGATCTCGCGACCCTCGTCGCAGGTGGTCTGGTTCAGTTCGGTGACTACGTAGACCCGGACGAGCTCCTCGACAACGGCTTCGCGAGCCTCGCCGATCTGGCCGCCGCCGGTGTCCTTTCGACCGCTTCGTTGCGTGACTGGAACGCTGTCGAGGAGGCGCCCATCGCGGCATCCGGTCGTATCGGCGTCAACGGTCTGGCGCTCCACGGTCTCGTGGACGAGAGCGATATGGTCGATCTCGACCAGCTGCTCGACTCGGGGCTGGCGACTCTCGCGGATGTCGTCGAGGCCGAGGTCGTGACGCTCGGCTCGATCGTGGGCAACCTTGGATTTGTCCGCGAAGTCAACGCTCTGGCGACCAACATCGCAGACTTCGGCTTTGAGCTCACGAGCCTGGTCGAGAGCGTCGACCTGGTATCGATCGCGG
Source organism: uncultured Planctomycetia bacterium (assembly GCA_964478085.1). Classification (GTDB taxonomy): domain Bacteria; phylum Planctomycetota; class UBA8108; order UBA8108; family UBA8108; genus CAYMLL01. The sequence goes on along the minus strand of CAYZGY010000631.1, from coordinate 3,963 downwards.
ACATTTTGGGCAACGGACTGGCGAGTCTCGAGGAGCTCTTCGACGCCGACCTGATCGGTCTCGGGGATCTCGGTCTCGAGTCGCTCGACCCGCAGGCGATCATCGACCAGGCAGTCGCCAGTCTCGCCCAGCTGATCGAACAGGGCCTCGTCACCGCGAGTGACTTCGTCGACTCGACGCTGGTCGACTTGAGCGATCTGGTCGACACGACGACCCTGGAGCTGGTCGACCTCGTCAACGCCGGTCTCGTCGCCGTGGGTGACTTCGCGCACGCGACGCTCGTCGACATCGGCAACCTCCTCTCGGGTGCTGTCGCAGGGCTTGGAGATCTGATAGATGCCGGGCTTCTCGAGCTCGCTGACTTCGTCGATGTCACCCTCACTGAGGCGACGCTTCTCTCCTCGGGACTCCTGAGCGCCTTCGAGATCGACTTCAACGAACTCGCCGACGAGTTCGGGAACGTCTCGCTTCACGACCTTGTCCGATCCGGGGTCGTCTCGCTCGGCGAGCTCGTCTCCGGCGGCTTGGTCACGGCCACCAACGTGGTCGGGTCGACCACGGTCGCACTGAGCGACCTCGTGGCTGCGGAAGTCACCTCGCTGGGTGACCTTGTCACGGCAACCCTCGTCGATGTGGCAGACTTGGCGCGCCAGGCCCTCGATCTCCAGGAGCTCGTCGATTCGGCGCTTATCGATCTCGCGGACCTTGCCACGAACGCTCTCCTCGACGCTGCCCAACTCGTGCTCGAGAGGATCGACATCCGCGAGCTCATCGACAGCGGCCTCGCCAGCCTCGGCGACCTGGCACGACAGAACGTCCTCGGGCCGGCGCAGCTGGCGATCGATGAGCTCCGGGGTTCGGAGATCTTCACCAAGGCGTCGACTCTGTTCGCCGATATCAGCTCGAACGGGCTCTTCGGTCCGGGGGCGATCTTCGACCTCGACAACCTGATCGCCCACAGCCCGATTCAGCTGCGTCACCTGGTCTATTTCGGGATCATCACGCACGACGATCTGCCGGCGCTTGGCACCGTCGAACGTGCCGGGCTTCTCGCTTCGGGGCTGATCGATCGCAGTGTTCTCGAACGTTTCGAGTTGCCGGAGATCGTCGAGCAGGATCTGCTGGATTTCGCCGATCTCGTCGAACTCGGCGTCCTCCTGCGTGCGAACCTCGTCGACCTGGCGCCGGCGGACCTCGATCTCTTCGCGCTCGATGCCGCGCAAAGGGACTCGCTGCGGTCACTCGGTCTGGTGATCGACGGTGACGAGGTCGCGATTGCGCTCCTTCTGGATCACACCGGACTCTCGTTGCGCGACCTTCTCGAAGTCGGGCTGATCGGCGCCGAGGATGCGGGCACACTGGGCTCGGCGCTCCTCGACGATATCTTTGTTCAGGGCTCGGTGGACCGCGCTCAACTGCTCTCCTCCGACGTGCTCGAGCGCTCTGTGCTCGCCGACGTGATCACTCAGAACGCTGCGGGAGAGGACGTCGTCGAGGTCTCCGCACTCACCGGAAGCGCTCTGGTTACCCTGGCGGAGCTCCTGGAGGTCGGGCTACTCAGCGACCAGGACTTCGATGTGCCTGCGGTGGCCGTGTCGCAGAACGACGTCCTCAGCTCGGGCTTGGTGTCGCCGACGGAGCTGGACGAAAACCAGCTAGTACAGTCGGGAGAACCCAGTTTCGTCGACCTCGGCCAGCTCTTGACGCTCGAGCTCGTGTCGATCAGCGAGCTTGTCCGGGTCGGGGTCATCGACGAGGGCGAGCTCGGCTTCACCCAGTTGTCCCTCTCGGAGCTGCTCGCTTCCGACGTGGTCGCGGCCGCGGCTCTCAGCAACGCAGGTTTGGGCGATGCGGCGAGACTCGACCTCGAGGCGCTCCTCGAGGCCGAGCTGCTCGAGCTCGACGCGCTCGTCGCCGCCGGTCTTGCCGATCCGCGCAACTTCTACAATGACAGTGTCGTGACTTTGGCGGAGCTCGTCGCCGCCGGACTCGTCGGCAGTAGCGATCTCGTCGCCGGGACACGGCTCGATCTCGAGCGACTGCTCGCCCTCAACGTTGTCGACGCCCAGTACGTCGACGACAACGCTCTCTCCACGACCTTGACGGTGTCCGATCTCTCCGGCAACGAGATGGAGAAGGAGTTTGTCTCCATCGAGGCGGTGGTGGCTGACAGCCACGTGACGCTTCAAAGTCTCGTTGAGGGTGGTCTGCTGGCCATCGACGATTTTGAGAACAAGATCTTCGAGCAGGCGGTCCTCGAGGCGAATCCCTTGTTCGAGGAGGGGCAGTTCGACGACATCGTGCGCGTGGGCACAGTCCCGGTCGGTGAACTTCTCGGCTCGATTCTCTTCGCCACGGATCTGGACGAATACGTCGGCTCCGGCTTTGTCGACCGTTTTGATTTTGACAACGTCACACTTACGGTGGCCGACATCGAGGCAGCGTTCACGGTTGATGTCAACGACGCCCTTGGCGCCTCCGTGACGCTCTTGCAGCTTCTCGGAGAGGACCTGGACGGTGTCACGCTCGAGGCGCTGATCCAGCGGCGCTTTGTTTCCGACGCCAATCTCCCTCTGCCGGTAGACCTCGACATCCGTGACCTCGAGCGCTCCAGCCTCTTTGAGAGCGGCGACCTCAACAACTTCGTCGACCGCCGCGAGGTGCGTCTGCACGAGATCGTCGAGACAGTCTACCTCGGAGAGCTCATCGGGGCCGGTCTCGTATCGGCCGACGATCTCATCGTCCGCAACTTCGCGACACTCTCCGACCTTGTCGAGGAAGGCTTGCTCGCGAAGCAGGAATTCGTCGACAAGACGCTCAGCGCCGTCGCGATCGATGCGTCCGGACTGGTGAGCGCGGCCGTTCTCGATAGCGCCGGACTGCGCGCTGGTGACGACGTTTCGCTCCACGAGTTGGTCGATTCGGCGTTGGTGTCGCTCAGCGCTTTGATCGACGCGAGCCTGGTGGTCGCGGGGGATCTCGCAGCGACTGTGACGCATCGTCAGCTCGAGCGCGTTCTCGACTCGAACGTACTCGACCGCCCCCTCCTCGAAGACGCTGGGCTCATCGTCGGCGCTGGCAGCGGTGAGGTCGATCTCAATGGCGGCGATGGCATGGGCGGGCTGCTCGCGTCGGGACTGGCGACGCTGCTCGATTTGGCGACCGCAGGCGCCGTCGATCCCTCGCACCTCGAACCGAGCGCCTCCGTTGCCAAGGACGGTCTCCTGACCATCGACGAGGTGGGGTTCGCCGACCTTGTTGCTGCCGGACTCATCGGTACGGACGAGCTGGCCGTCTCTTCGCTCGACATCGAGGCGGTCGATCGGGCCAGCCTCCTTGACTTCGACGCCATCGATCGGCTGCAACCGTTCCTGGACCTCGCTCTGGTGACCGACGCCGAGATCGACGGGCTCGGTGGCTTGGCGAAGCAGGCGCTGGTCGACGCCAATTTGGTGACCGAGGCGGAGGTCATAGCGGCCGGGCTCCTCGGCACACACGTCGAGCTCGCGGCGCTGCTGCGAGCCGGTCTGACGGTCGACCAGCTCCAGGCAGCGGGTCTCGACGACCGCAGTGGCCGTGTCGAGCTCGAGTCTCTGGTCGCGTCGCCCCTGGTGACGCTCGCCGAGCTCGAGGGGGCGGGGCTCGTGCCGACGGAGATCGGACTCGCCGACCTTCTGGACTCCGAACTCCTCACCCTCCTGGAGCTCGTCGACAGAGGAATCGACAAGGCGACCCTGCTCGGGACGACGTTTAGCGGCGGTTTGACGATCACCGAGGGCGATCTGGTTGCTGCCGAGCTGTTCGATCCGGCGGTCGATATCGCGGCGCTACTGGATTCGGGCCTCGCCACCGCTCAGGCGCTCGTCGCCGCGACTCTGATCGACGCGACAATCGCCAGCGGCGCGCTGTTGGCGCTCAATCTCGTCTCGGGCGAGCCGCTGGTCGATACAGCTCTCATCACAC
>CAYZGY010000630.1:2929-5191 GCA_964478085.1 uncultured Planctomycetia bacterium | reverse complement strand
CCACCCCCCCCAACCCCAAACCCCCCCCCCTCGGTGCCCCCCCCCCCGGGTCCGGGGGGGGCCCCTCACACTCTCGGGTATCGCGGCGGGTCGCCGCGACGTGACGCCCTCTCGGCCTTCGTCGACCATCGTCACCCACCTCACCATCGACGCTGCCCCCCGTCACCCTCTCCTCCGACGCACGCTCCTCCTCCTCCTCCTCCTTCCCTGCTTCCTCAACGCGTGCGCCTCCAATCGCGTGTACCTGACCGAGACCGAGTACCTCCACATCATCACGGCCGACGCGCGCGGCAGGCCGTACCGAATGCGAGTCGAGACCAGCGCCGAGGAGATGGACTCGCGCCGCTACTACCAGCAGCTCGAAGCGATCAGCGAGGCCGTCGAACGCAGCCCTGCCGAGCCCGACGGACCGATCCACGTCCTCCTCTTCTTTCACGGCGGACTCGTCAGCACCGATGCGGCGATCGAAGCGGCGAAAGAGAGTCTCGGCGCGATGCGATCGGACATGGAGCGCGAACGCTTCTATCCGATCTTCGTCAACTGGGACACGGGCATTCCGAGCTCCTGGTACGACCATCTCTTTCGCGTTCGACACGGCAAGGAGAACATGCTCAAGGCCGTCTCGACCGCGCCGTTCACGCTCTTCTCCGATTTCGCCACCGCCCTGATGCGCTATCCGATTACGGGCTGGGAGCAGTTCAATGAGACGTTCCGAGAGATCTTCTATCCGCCGACGCCCCGCGAGGTCCCCGAGGGTTGGGGGGAAACCGTCCACCTCGACGATGCCGACGTCGAGACTTCGACGAGCGAGAAGCTCAGCGCGGTGGCGGTGGGTTTTGTGCCCGGGCTCTCACGCATCGTCACGACACTCTTCCTCGACGGGATCGGTCGCCCCTCGTACTCGAACATGCAGCGGCGCGCGCGGCTTCTCTTCCTGCGAGACAACGACTTCGAACGTGGCATCCATCTTCCGACAGGTGTCGTCTCTCGCTTGATGGAGACTCTCCGGCCCATCAAGAACTCTCGTACCAGCGCTGAGCAACGCGAACGAGAGCGAGAGATCCGCGAGCTTCAAGCGCGGCTTCGAGACATCCGTCAGACCCACAACGGCCACGGCTCCGGGGGCACGGGCGCCGCCACGGTCGAGGCGAACTGTGCTCAGTGCGCCAGTAAGGAAGAGCTGATCGTGAACATCCGACGGCTCAGTGACGCGTATCGCGTGAGCGCCCGCTTTCGCGTGACGATCGTCGCGCACAGCATGGGATCGATCGTCGCGAACGAGCTCGTACGGAGAAACAGCGACTTCTTCTTCGACGATATCGTCTTTCTCGGCGCCGCCTGCACGATTCGTGACTTCGCACGCACGACGCTCACCTATGTTCGCGACCGCCCGTACACACGCTTCTTCAACCTCTGCCTCCACCCGCTCGACGAGCTCAACGACAAGTACGTCTTCGCGACGCTTCCCTTCGGCAGCCTGCTTCAGTGGATCGACGTCTACCTGACCGACCAGAAAAGCGCGCTCGATCGCACGCTCGGCAAGTGGGAGAACGTGGTCGCCGCGCTTCCCGTCACAGATTTCCTCACACGGGACGTCCGCGAGCGTATCTTCGTCAAGGGCTTCGGCCGCTCGGACGAGGACCCGCGCGATCACGACGACTTCAACAAGCCGTACGACAAGAAAGGCAATCCGCGTTTCCAGTACTGGCGACCGGGATTCTGGGAGCTCGACGTTTCCAGTCCGCCGACACTCCCCTGACTATGAGTCCTGCTGAGCGTAGATCACACGCAGCTTGCGGAAGCGGAGCTCTCGGCAGCACGTGTCCAAGCAGCCGCAAGCTCGTCGACCGGGACGTCTCCCTTCTCGACATCTTGCGCTGCCTTCTCGTCGCTGACGAGACTGAGTTTTCATGCGCTGGACGCGCTCAATGACGCGCATGAACTGGATGCTGAGGACGATTATGATGCCGCTGGTCCGCGGATGTCGAGATGACGTCACGACGCGACGATGCGCCGCGAGGCTCGAGCTTGTCGATCGCCGAAATCGCCAGATCGATCGCGTCGACCTTCGCAGCGTAGTCCTTCGGGAAGAGCTTGCGGAGTTCGGACTTCGTCTGCTCGAGGACGATGCCGGACGGAGCCGGACGGAGCCGGACGGAGCCGGACGGAGCCGGACGGAGCTCCTGCCGTGACCGCGGCACGAAGGATCGTCGACATCGTAAAGACGACACTGAGCGCGAAAAGGATGAGTCGGATCAAGGT
>CAYZGY010000630.1:0-2829 GCA_964478085.1 uncultured Planctomycetia bacterium | reverse complement strand
CGAGGAAACTCCCGGTCGAGGAAACTCCCGGTCGAGGAAACTCCCGGTCGAGGAAACTCCCGGTCGAGGAATCGGTACCGACCTCGGAATCATCGATGACGGCGCGCACTGGAAACGTTTCCGCCGTGGGAGAGCCGGCCCTTTGAACGCGACGATCAGATCCCACTCATCGCGTCTTCGAAATCTTGAAGCGACGCAGGCTTGGCGAGGATGATGTCTGGACGGATGTCGTCCTTGTCGGCGAAGGGCGGCCGGCCCCATCCCGTGAACAAGATGACGTACGTGCCGGGATGCGAGCGCTTGACCTCGCGAATCACTTCCGCGCCGTCCATCTCGGGCATGCCCATGTCGGTCACGACGACGTCGAACGGCTCGAGACGAAACTTCGCGAGTCCTTCGGCACCGGAGGAGGCGCTTTCGACTCTCTGACCGAGAATCTCGAGCATCTTGACGACCGAGCCGCGCACGCGATCGTCGTCGTCGATGTAGAGAACGCTCCGACGCGGAAGGCTCGTCCCGAAGAGATTCTCGTCGCCACACGCCTGCTGGTTGCCACTGCTGGGAAGACAGACGCGAAACGTCGTTCCCTCGCCAAACGCCGTCTCGACATCGATCCTGCCGCCGTGACGCGCAACCGTCCCGTGACACGTGCTCAGTCCGAGCCCCGTCCCCGCATCTCCTTTCACCGAGAAAAACGGCTCGAAGCAGCGGGCTCGGACGGCTTCGCTCATTCCGACGCCGGTATCGCTCACCTCGAACAGCACACAGTCGTTTGCTCGCCAGAGACGAACCGTGAGCGTGCCGCCTTGCGGCATCGCGTCGACCGCGTTGATGACGAGGTTGATCAGTGACTGTCGCAGCTCGTGCTCGTCACCCGTGACCGCCGGCACGTCACCGAGCTCGATATCGATATCGATCAAACGTCCTTCGCGCTGCGCTTCGTCACGCCATCTCGGCTGGGTCAGCTGAACGACCTGCTCGACGACCATGCGCATGTCGACCGGAGCCATCGGAGAGCTCTCGTTCGGAGATCGAGAAAAATCACGAAGTCGGTTGATGATCGCCGAAGCATCCGATGCCGAGGTCAAGATCGTCTCGACGATGTCCCTCGAATTCTCACCCAGACCCGTGTCTCGCAAGAGGAGCTCCGAAAGCCCGAGAATCGGCGTCAGCGCGTTGTTGAGATCGTGCGCTACACCGCTCGCCATCTTGCCGAGTGCGCGTAGTCGCTCTTGCTGCACGAGCTTCTCCTGCGCGTCATGAAGCTGACCGAGTGCCCGCTCGAGAGACTGGTGACTCTCCTCGAGTCGCTCGTTCGCCTTGCCGACCTCGCGCTCCATCCGTGCCCGATCTCGTCGCAAGGCCGCTTCCTCGAGCTCGCGTTGCACGGCAGGACCGAGGCGCACGAGATTGTCCTTCATGATGTAGTCGTCGGCGCCGAGCTTGATCGTCTGGACGGCTTCCTCCTCACCAACCGTGCCCGAGACGACGAGAAACGGGATCTCGAGATTCGATGCGCGGAACACCTCGAGCGCGCGAGGCGCGTCGAAAGTCGGCAGATTGTAGTCCGCGATGAGGACATCCCAGCCTTCTGCTTCGAGAGCGCTACGGAAGCTCTCCTCGGTCTCGACACGTGTCCAGTCGACCTCGAAGCCGTGCTGCTCGAGCTGGCGAACGACGAGTAGCGCGTCGTTGTCGACGTCTTCGAGAATCAGAACGCGAAGTGGAGTGTGACGAGGAACCATCATCGGACGTCAGTCTCGCTCCGGAAGGTTGAGCTCAGCCCAATAGAGTCCGAGCTCGGTGACCGCTTCTGTGAAACTCTGCGTGTCGACCGGCTTGCGCACGTAGCTGTTCGCACCGAGGTCGTATCCGCGAATCCGATCCTCCTGCTCGTCGGAAGAGGTCAAAATGACGACGGGAAGCGTTCGCGTTCGTCGGTCTTCCCGAATTCGACGCAGAACGTCGAGCCCGCTGATCTTGGGAAGGTTGAGGTCGAGCAAGACGACGAGGGGCAAGTCGGAGCTCGCTCGATCCTGATACTCACCCTCGGCGAAGAGGAAGTCGAGCGACTCGGCACCGTCGCGGACAACCGCCACCGAATCGAGAGGCGCGCTCTTCTTGAACGCGCGTTTCATCAAGAGCCCATCGTTGGGATCATCCTCGACGACGAGGATCTTCGTAGCCTCCATCGCTCCCTCTGTCGCTGTCCGCTCTCGAACGGCAATCATCCTAACTTAATTCGCTTCGCGCGGCGAGGGCTCAGTCGGAGGTGGAGGTGGAGGCGTAGCCGTTCCACGTTGCTCCCACGACCGCTCGTCCGTGGCAAGCGTGAAGTAGAACGTCGCTCCTTCGCCGACCGAGCTCTCTCCCCAGATTTCACCGCCGTGACGACGAACGGCCCGCTGTACTGTCGCGAGCCCGACTCCCGTTCCTTCGAACTCTCCGACGGCATGAAGCCGCTGAAACGGTTGAAAGAGCTTCTCCGAGTAGCTCATGTCGAATCCACAGCCGTTGTCACGCACGAAGAACGCCGACTCTCCTTCGACCTGAACCAGCCCGACCTCGATCACGGATCGTGGCTCGTTCGCGCTGTACTTCCAGGCGTTCTCGAGAAGGTTTGTCAAGGCGACCCTCTGCAGCCCTCGATCCGTCCACATGGCGGAGCGGCGCTCGAAAATCGTGGGACACCGCGTAACAGAACACCTCGAGCTCATCGTTCGACGCCTGGAGGGAACGTTCGCTCCTCTTTCCTTCTTCGACCAGCGCAGCGAGCTACAGTCCCGTAGTCGAAAAGACGCAGACGCAGACGCAGACGCAGACGCAGAC
>CAYZGY010000629.1:0-5194 GCA_964478085.1 uncultured Planctomycetia bacterium | reverse complement strand
CGTGTTGTCGTACTTCTCGGTCTTCGAGAAGAGCACCGGAACGACGCTCCGCTTCTTTCCGTCGAACTCGACCTCGAGGGCGTGCTCGATGACGGGCGCGTCAGGATTGGTCAAACCTCGGACGCGCATCGACTCGGGCAGCTTCACCTCGCCGATGCGGCGAAAACCGAGCACGGCGTAGAGCTGATCACGCAGCGCCGGGTCTTGGTTGCGACTGAAGACGTGAAAAAGCTCGTGGAGGAGCAGCCGCTCGAAGCGCGGCCCTCGACGCGCGACCATGCTCTGGGGAAAGACGATCGAGGTGCCTCGAGTGTACGCGGCGCCGCCCTCTTCGCGACCCGTCGTCTTGATGAGCGCGATCTCCTTCGGCAAGTCGAAACGAATGCCGGCCTGCCGGAGCCGCTTGCGCGCCGAAGCGATCGTCTTCTCGATACCGTCGATCTCGTCCTTCTTCCAGTCGAGCGTCTCCTTCGCGACGAAGGCGAGGTACTCCTTCTTCGAGACCGCCTTGTCGGTCTGGACGCGCGACGCACGGTCGAACTCGCTGAGGCGCTCGACGAACTCGTCGCTCTTCGCGAGAAGCACGGCGCCTTCGGCCTTCGTCGCAAAGCGGAACTCGGTCTTCGAGAACGGTACACGTTCTCCCGCGGACACGGTCGCTCGGACAAGGAGAACACTGACGACGAACGCGAACGGGAATCGAATCATCACCCTACTACGCCTCGAAATCACGCGACATCGTGCGTGGTGAGACTCTGCTCGCCACACTGCGCACAAATCAGCACCAACTCGTCCTCCTCCGCCTGGCTCCACTCGACGATCTCCACCGTCCCGCACTGTTCGCAAGACCGGCGCTTCACGGAGGAAGCCCGCCGGAAGTAGAGACTATTCAGCACCCCGCTCGAAAGCACGAAGGGACCGAGAAGCGCGGCCAGCACGAGGAGTGGGATTTCCCACCAAGATGAGTCGGTCCAACCGATGAGGTAGATCATCACCGCGACACCGACGAGCAACACCAGCGAACACTGCCCCTTGAAGACTGTACAGAGACCAGGACCGAGCTGCATCGCCCCGCATCGGGCACAGGTGTACGGCCACAAGTCGTAGAGACGTCCCCGAAGAATGGCACCGTTGTGGGAAATCCCGAGCTCTCGCAGTCTGCTGTCCCCCTCGCAGCAAGAAAGTTCGTGAAGCTGGCCGTCGTGACCGAAGAACGCGAAGTCGGGATGCCCCTCGTCCGTTTGAAAGAAGCCGCACGCCCCGCACTCCTGGAAATAGCGCGGGGCATTCGAGCTCGGCCTCTTCGATCCCTCGACTTTCAGGTGGGGCTTCTCGTCCACGAGTCTCCTTATCGATCGACGCGCGCGCCACCGCCGCCAACGAGCTTCTCGACCTCGGCGAGGCTCGCCATCGTCGTGTCGCCCGGCGTGGTCATCGCGAGCGCACCGTGCGCGGCGCCGTACTCGACCGCATCCGCTGCGGACCTCCCGGAGAGGAATCCGTAGGCGAGACCGGACGCGAACGAGTCACCACCGCCGACGCGGTCGTAGATCTCGAGCCGCTCGCGATTCGCGGCTTGATGGAACTCGCCGCCGCACCAGACGACCGCGCTCCAGTCGTTGATGCCGGCCGTGTGCACGCCGCGCAGCGTCGTCGCGACGGCCTTGAAGTTCGGGAAGTCCGCGACGACCTTCTCGATCATCGCCTTGAACTTGCTCGGATCGAGCTTCGAGAGGTTCTCGTCGACGCCCTCGACCTCGAAACCCAGGCTCGCGGTGAAGTCTTCCTCGTTACCGATCATCACATCGACGTACTCAGCGATGCGTCGGTTGACCTCCTGAGCGCGCTCCTGACCGCCGAAGCTCTTCCAGAGGCTCGGACGGTAGTTGAGGTCGTAGCTGACGATCGTCCCGTTTTCCTTCGCGCACTTCATCGCCTCGATCGCGACCTCGGGCGTCTCGGCGCCGAGTGCCGCGAAGATGCCGCCGCAGTGGAACCAGCGCGCGCCTTCCTCGGCGAAGATCTTGTTCCAGTCGATGTCGCCGGGCTTGAGCTGCGAGACAGCGGTGTGACCGCGGTCGGCACAACCCGCCGCGCCGCGCACACCGAAGCCCTTCTCGGTGAAGTTGAGCCCGTTGCGTGCCGATCGGCCGAGTCCGTCGAACTGGTCCCACTTGACGTGGCTCATGTCGACGCCGCCTTGGAGGATCAGATCTTCGAGGAGACGACCGACCGCGTTGTCGACGATCGCCGTAACGACGGTCGTCTTGAGGCCGAAGCAACGTCGAAGGCCGCGGATGACGTTGTACTCACCGCCCCCTTCCCACGCCTGGAATTGGCGGGTCGTGTGGACGCGTCCGTCGCCCGGATCGAGACGAATCATGATCTCTCCGAGAGCGACACCGTCCCAGCGGCAGGATCCTTGGGGCTTGATATCGAAAGTGGCCATCGTCGCGATGCTCCTCCAGCGTTCTTTACTATTGCTTCGGTTTCGGGTTTCGCTCGTTTTTCGCGCGATTTTCCGTCGGCTTCTTCGCCGGCTTCTTCGGCCCGCGTTTCAACTGATCGCGAGTCGCGAGGAACTTTTCGAGTCCTTCGAGATCGTCCGTGTTGATGCGATCGACACCGACCTCGTAGAGCACTTTCCACAGCTCGACCTTCTCCGGCGTCGCCCAGAAACGCACGATGCGTCCCTTCGCGTGCGCCTTGCGGACGATCTCCTCGAGCTTCTTGCGCTCCGACTTCGGCATCGGCCCCTCGCCGCGCCACTTGAAGTGTCTTCCCCACCGATCGCTGATCATCGGCATCAGGTGAGCGGGCTTCGACGAGTCGAGGTCGGAGAGACGCCCGTCGATGCCGACGAGACGATTCTTGGCCCGCGAGATCGCCACGACAGGGCGGTCACCGCTGATGACGATGCGCACCGCGCGCTTGATCAGCTTGCCGTCGCGCACCTCCGTCAGCATCTCGCGGTACTTCTCGAGCACCTTGTGGAGATGGAAGAAGGTCTTCTCGCCGGTGTTCTTGAAGTCAATCATCAAGAGGAACTCGGGGCCGTCCTTGTAGACACGACCTCCGTTCTCCTCGACGCGCCGACGGAGCGGGTCGAGGTAGAGCTTTTCGAGGGTTCGCCCCTTGCGCAGATCGATGACGTCGTGCCCGACGAGCATCTTGTCGCGCACGAGGAAGATGTCCGCCTCGACGCTATTGAAGCGATGCGAGAGCGCGTCGAAGAGCGGCCTCGAGTGCTCGTAGTCGTTGTGCGCGTGGGCCCGAGGTAACGGGGTCGGATACTTGTCGTCCGCCGCGACCGTTTTGCCCGCCAGCACTGTGGCAGAAACGATGAATAAAAGCGACATCGCCAGTATAGTGCGCAAAAAATGCATACGTTCTCTCCGAGGAGGGAGCGGGCATTCTATCGCAAGGCGCCACGCGGTTCACCGGGGTACGTGGGCGGATTCAGTCTTTTGGGCCGTCCGTCAGGGCCTCGCTCGCGAGACGCTTCATCTCGCGAAGATCGAGCTTTCCGGTGCCCAGAAGGGGCAACTGCTCGACCGCGACGAACGAATCGACCCGCGGAATGAACAGGTTCGGCAGCCCGATCTCGCCGAGCTTGTCGACGATCGCCGGAACGCGATCGGGCTCGATCGTCGAGAGCACGGCGAGACGCTCTCCTTTGCGCTCGTCGGGCACTGCCGTGACCGCGAAGATCTGCACGTCGGACTCGGCCGCGGTGTGGAGCGCTTGCTCGACCTTGCCGTGCGGCACCATCTCTCCACCGATCTTCGAGAATCGCGAGAGGCGGTCGGTGATGAACAGAAACCCGTGCTCGTCGACGTACGCGATATCGCCCGTCGTGTACCAACCGTCGCGGAGCACCTCCGAGGTGAGATCGTCCCGACCGAGGTAGCCCTTCATCACGTTCGGGCCCTTGACGAGAAGCATGCCCGACTCGCCCGCCTCCCGCTCGACCGAATGATCCTCGGGATCGACGACCCGGACCGCGACACCGGGAAGGATCTGCCCCACCGAGCCACGACGAGAGCCCGGCTGATAGAAGCCAGGCGCGCGGAAATCGAGCGAGCTGATCGCGATCGCCGGCGCGCACTCCGTCGTGCCGTAGCCCTCGAGTGGTCGGATGCCGAAGAAGTCCTCGAAGGCCTGCGAGACGTTCGTGTTGAGCTTCTCGGCTCCCGCGAGGACGATGCGCAGCGAACCGAACTGCGCGGGAGTGCACCGCCGCATGTAGACCTGCAGGAACGTCGGCGTCGCGATGAGAATCGTCACGCGGTGTCGCTGGACCATCTCGCCGACCGCCGCCGCGTCGAGAGGGTTCGGCAGGAAGACCGTGCCGACGCCCTGCTGAATCGCGAACCAGAGCGCCATATAACCGAAGGAGTGAAAGTGAGGCAGGATGCCGAGCATGCGATCGTGCTTGTCGACTCGCATGACCTGGCCGACGCCTTCGACGTTCGAATCGATGTTGAAATGCGTCAGGAGCACGCCCTTGGGATCCCCCGTGCTACCGCTCGAAAAGATGATCGTCGCGACCTCGTCGACGTCGCTGTCCCGTCCTCCCGAAAGTGACCGCACGAGACGCCGCGCCGGAGTCAGTGCGGCTCGCAACGCGGCTCGCAGCTTGTCGCTCGCACCGATCGTGGCCGCGATATCCTCGATCCAGATCGGCTCGAGGTTGTCGGGGAGCTCGATGTCCGCCGCTTCGAGAAATGCCCGACTCGTCACGACCGTCTTGATCTCGGACTGACGCACCGCCGACTCGAGCGCCGAGACGCCGACGGTGTAGTTGAGATTGACCGTCGTCTTCCCCGAGAGGCTCGCCGCGAGATTGACCGTCGCGCCCGCGACACTCGGGGGAAGCAGGATGCCGACATTCTGAGTCGGCGACCACGAGGTGCGCAGCTTCTCCGCGACAGCGACCGCAGCCGTGAGCGCACCGAAGCTCGAGACGCGGTCACGTGTCGGATCGGCGAAAGCGAGTCGGAAGGGGTGCGAACGCAGCACGCGCACCATGCTGACGGGAAGCGGCGGACGATCCTTCTTGCGCTCGGCCCAAGCCTCCTCCCCGAGCGCGACGACCGCCTGACGAACGCCGGCGACGGACGTGTCGGAAGGCAGCGGATCGCCGATCGCGACGGTAACCGGGTACGGGACGCGCTTCGGGATCTTCGTCAGG
>CAYZGY010000628.1:2758-5201 GCA_964478085.1 uncultured Planctomycetia bacterium | reverse complement strand
ATCGAACGTCGTTCGATCTGCGAAAGACTTGAAGCCCAGAAGCTCCAGCTTCTTCAGGTACACGCTCAGTGCCTCTCGTCGCGCCCTTCCTGGCGGAAAGAGGCCATCTTACCGTTTCCGGTAACACGTCGCCAGCTCCACACTCGAGGACTCACGTTCACTTCGTTTTCAGAAACAAAGGCCATGTCTACACTTCTGCAGCCGTTCCAGCCTTGGAGGAACCAGACAGCCACGGCAGGCTCTCGTCGAGCAAGCTGACGAGGAGGTCTCCGTCCGAGCTTCCCAGCTCGGGCATGTCGTCGACGACTCCGTCGACGAGCCGCACGCGCGGCGCGAAAGAGACGAGCTCCTGCAGCCGCTTGAGCGGGTCGATCGGCGCGTGGCGGTGCCAGCGCACACCATCCGTGTACGTCCAGCTGTCACCCCCCTCACCGCTGAGATCTTTGCGCCCCTCGGGACGGTACAGTCGTGCGTCGAGCTCCTCGAACCGGCGCAGAGCGCCGCGATTCGCCGTCTCCTCGACGACGAGTCGCAGTCCGAGGGACTCGCGGTCGCGCTCGATCCGGGCCGAGATCCGCTCGAGAAGCTCGCGTGCGCGGGCCTGCGCCGAGCGATCCTGGTGCAGCTCGCGACCCGTGAGAAATTGCACGCACTCGTTGAGCCCGACGAGCCCGATGACGAGCTCGTGCGGCGAGTCGGCCCCGCCCAGATCGAGAAGATCGCTCGCGTCGGCGCCGAAGAGCCCGTAAAGCGGCGCCTCGGGCCGCGACGCCAGACGTCGCACGAATTGTCGACGCTCCTGGAGCGCCCGAATCGCGACGTCGATGCTCGCGTCGAGCTCCGCCTCGATCGACGCTCCCCGCTGACGACTCGATCGGAACGCAGCGCGAGGCAGGTTGATCGTCGCCTTGCCGAGGACGAGGCTCCACACATCGGAAGCGGCCCCTTCGGAGGGACACTCCGGAAGCAGCTCGATATCGGCGCCACGACGCGCGAGGGCGGCGATACACGAACGCAGTCCTCGTCCTTCGCTCGTCGAGAAATCCGGGTGGAGTCGCAGACACACGAGCAGACGGGTGAGGCGACGAGCGTCGAGAGACGCGAGACTGCGCAGCCACGGCTCGGCGCTGCACGTCAAGTCGAAGTCGAGGGTCGTTCGAATGCGTACGTGGCCGCTGCCGGTACCAGCGTCGACGAGCGCAGCCAGGACATCTCGAATCGACTCATCGGCCACGTGCGCTCCCGCGATGGATCGAATCCACGATTCCAACCCGCGCAGCCGAATCTCTTCACCCACGTAGCGCTGAAGCCTACGGAGCCTCAAGAAGAAAGCGTCGACCGCCTGCGCTGCGTCAGCACTTCCGGCCTGGAGCTCGAGCTTCGGGAGAGTCCAAACCCCACGACCGAGCCGCAACGGATCTTCGAGACCGTGCACGAAGATTCGGCCATCGTGGTGTGCGTCGGCCACGTCCGAGCTGAACGTCTCGCCGAGCGAGTACTCCCGAAAGATCCGGCTCGCGATCAACTCGCGCACCTCGCCCGGTGTCTTCGGATAGGCGAACTCGGACTTCGCATCATCGACGAAGATCAGCTGCTCGAGATCGTAACGCGGCAACCCGATCGGCGCGTGGCGACGGAGCTTGGTCGCGAATCCGCGTTCGAAGAGCTCGTTGTCGACGAGCTCGCGCAGGAGCTGGGTCGAGATCCGTCGGAGGCCACTGCGCAGGACGCGTGCCTCGACAGCTGTCGCGACCTCGTCGGCGACCGTCGGATCGAGATCGGCCTCGCGGATGAGCGCCGCGGCGATGCGACCCTTCTGCCAGGTCGTCCTACCGCTGCCACTCTCCTCGACCTGGGGCGCGCCCGCTTCGCTCTCGCGACGCACCTCGAGTGTGTCTCGCAGAATCGAACGCTTCTGGCGGTAGAGGATGAACGCCTTCGCGACGCTCGAGTGCCCCATCTCCATCAGGACGTTCTCGACCGTGTCTTGAACGTCCTCGATCGACGGGATTCCGCCGACGAACGGCCCGTCGGCCTCACCACTTCGAACACTCTCCGAAAGAAAGTGGTCGACGGCAGCCGAGAGCTCCCGGAAGAGGGAAGACTCGCGCCGCTCGGGCGAAACGGCGGCAAACGCTCGGGAGATCGCGTCGGCGATCTTCTCGCGATCGAACGGCACGACACGACCGTCGCGCTTGCGCACTTCGCGAATCACGCTCGTCGGTTCCCGTTCCATCGTTCCGTTTCGACCCGTACGGGCGACAGCCGAAGTTTCGTCAGTTCGAAGAGCCCACAGAGCCCCCGCAAGACCTGCTGCGGGGGCCTGAGTATCTTCGCCTTCTTCCGACGGGTTTGATCCCGTGAACCGCTACGTGGTGACGAAGACCGCCTGACCTTCAGGACCACCTGACCTTCAGGACCACCTGACCTTCAGGACCACCTG
>CAYZGY010000628.1:0-2658 GCA_964478085.1 uncultured Planctomycetia bacterium | reverse complement strand
CACCTGACCTTCAGGACCACCTGACCTTCAGGACCACCTGACCTTCAGGACCACCGCCTCGGTTTCGTCGGAATCGTGCCATTCGTCGCGGTGACGCTTGCCGCCTCCGCCCGGACCGCTTCAGCATTCGCTGCTTCGGCTCCCTCTTCGGTCGAGACCGACGAAAGGAGCGGAGCGAACTGCTCGACGTCCGTGAATTCGCAGTAGACCGACGAGAAACGGACGAAGGCGACTTGATCGAGCTTCTGCAGCCGGTCGCTGACGCGCTGGCCGATCACCCGTGTCGAGACCTCGTTGTCGAACTCCTCGAATACTTCGTTTTCGACCTGGCCGACGAGCTCCTCGAGCTGCTCCTCGGAGACGTCGCGCTTCTGACACGCGACACGCACTCCACTGAGGATCTTCTCTCGATGGAAGAACTCCCGACGTTGGTCCTTCTTGACGACGATGCGCGGAGCCGTCTCGATCCGCTCGTACGTCGTAAACCTACGGTCGCACTCGAGACACTTGCGCCGGCGACGGATACTCGTACCGTCTCCGATCACGCGCGAGTCTACGACGCGATCGTTATCCACCTTACAAAAGGGACACTGCATGGAGACGACTGCTCCTCTAAGCTGCGCCTCGGATTCTCTTCGTCCTCACCGCCCGGTTTCTCTTCGCGTAGGCCGAGTGAAGGCATTCTCTCACCTTCACCAGGCGTCCACGACCGGACGACAAAAAACCCTGAACGATCGAGCTCCCGAGAACACGACCAGCCGCTCCGCCGACATCGGGCTACCGCGGAAGATCCGGAGGCGATCGGACTTGGGAACGGGATTCTTATCGGCACCCGAACCACGTCTGGAACCTTACGGCTCCCACACGCATCCCGAATCTGACGGAAGGGCTCTTCACTTCCAAATCGCCGGAGTTCCAGCGGATTCTCTAGAACATCCGACTCATTTTTATCCAGCCCCATCACATGTTGGGGCATCTGCGGAGGTTAGCACAGCGCCCCTGGGGTTGCAAGACCCCTTCCCCATAAGAACTTGCGGAACCGTGTTATTTACCGACACAGAAACGGGAGAAGATGACGCCGAGGACATCGTCGGGCGTCACCTTTCCAGTCAAGTCGGCGAGGGCGTGGAGCGCCTCCCGAACATCGGCGGCGGCGAACTCGGGGCCGATCGAGCCCCCCGTGGCCTCCCGCGCTCGTTCGAGAGCAGCCTCCGCCGCGTCGAGCGCGGCCTCCTGGTGAGCCGAGACGAGGAATCTCGGCGACTCGACGCGCTCGAGGGCCTCCCCAACGTCCTCGGGCGGCGCCAGACGCGCGAGAACTCGCTCTCGCAGCTCGCCGAGCCCCTGGCCGGTCCTCGCACTGACGACGATCGGCGCAGCCGAGAAATGCCTTCCCTGCCCCGAAGCACCGTCGAGCAAATCTCCCTTGCTCACGACCAGAAGCCTGCGAGCCGCGTCGAGACGCTCGAATTCGGCCAGCGAGGCCTCCCGGCGCGCGTCGTCGGCACCATCGACGACCCAGAGAGCGAGGTCGGCGGCCTCGAGCTCCAAGGTGTTCAGACGAGAGAGTGTCTCGCGCTCTCGCTCGGACAGGCGGCGATCGAGCCCCGTGGCGTCGAGCGCCTGCGGCGGTGCGCCCGACTCGCCTAGGGCGGATCGGAACGAGCCCGCGAGATCGCACCACTCGACGCGACCGCAGGGCTCGTTCGTGCTGCCGCGGACGGGATCGCGCGTCGTGCCCTCGAACTCGGAGACGAGGGCGAGCGGGCGTTCGAGCAGCGCGTTGAGGAGGCTCGACTTTCCGGCGTTCGGAAACCCAGCGAGAACGACGCGATACGCGCCTTCGCTCGCGACGCGCAGGCTCGACGAGCGGCGCAGCTCGGAGATCGACGCGGCGACCTCGTCGAGTCGGCGGAGCAGCTCGCTCGACGCGAGCTCGGGCAAGTCTTCGTCCGCGAAGTCGATGCCGGCCTCGATCAGCGCGAGCGCCTCGGTCAAGCGTTCTGAAATCCTGCGAACCGTGCCCCCGAGCTCGCCGACGAGTCCGCGACGCGCGGCGCGCGCCTCGTCCTCGCCCGTCGCGTGGATGAGCTGCGCGACAGCCTCGGCTTGCGAGAGATCGATGCGTCCGCTCTGAAACGCACGCAGGGTGAACTCTCCCGGCGCCGCGAAACGTACTCCGTCATGAGCGAGAAGCGCCCGCGTCAGTCGAGCGAGGAGCGGCGCGCTCGCGGGCACGTGAAGCTCGACGACGTCTTCGCGCGTGTACGACCTCGGCGCCCGAAAGCGCATCGCCCAGACAGGAGCGCCGTCGATCGAAAGACGAACCCCGTGGAAGCCTCTCGACGTCCGCAGATCCGTCTTCCCGTCTGTGATCGACTCGATCGCTTCGACGGACTCGGGTCCGCTCAATCGCAAGACGGCCCGCGCGCCGGCGCCACCGGCGCCACCGACACGAGCGCTCGCCAGGGCGAGGATCGTATCGGTCGACGTCTCGGCGACGCTCATGAAACCACGGTTCCTCAGATGACGGCTCGGCTCAGCGCCCTCGGCGCTTGCCCTTCTTGCCGTTCTGCTTGCCCAACTTCGCCTGGCGCGCCTCTTCGAAACGACCCCCGGCCGCCGAGCGCGAGTCGGCGGCCGCGCGTCCCTTGCCCG
>CAYZGY010000627.1:0-5201 GCA_964478085.1 uncultured Planctomycetia bacterium | reverse complement strand
ACGACGAGCCCTTCGTGCCTGCGCGTCGCTTCGAGCTTCCGCTCGAGACGCGGCCCTCGTCCTCGTTCGCTGCACCGGAACGGTACGCGCTGCGCGATGATGAGCCGCGTGCCGCGTCCGTACGCGAGCGGCGCGATCGTCGCTCGTTCCGTTTCGCTGCTGCGTCGTCTTCGGCCGATGAATCGCTCTCGGTCGCCGAGATCGACTCTGCTTCCGATACGTTCTCCTCGGAGGCGACGACGCCGATAAGGATCGCCAGCGTCAGAATTACGAGCGCGTTGAGTCCGCTGATCGCCAGTACCCGATGGCGATCGAGCCAGTCGAAGAAGTCCTTCATGATCCCATTACCCTCCGCCGCTTGGGCTGCTAAAGTATAGGTCGCCGCTAAGATCCCGGCAAACGGGCCCGTAAAGGGCTACTACCGCGTGATTTCGGACCATCGCCCAGGGCCGCCGAAGATCCCCGGAAGGCGCGAAAAAACCGGGGCGGGTGGCATTATCGGAATTCGGGAAGCTTCAGATCGTGCCCCGCAAACAGCCATTCGATCGGCGCCGCCGACGCTTCGTCGAGGACGCCGCACAAGACGAACTCGCGAGTCTTCGCGAGCCCCTCTTTCGCGAGCTCGAGAAGCTGCACGCGCGGCCGGAGTATCGCAAACTCCAAGAGGGCCATAAGTGCTGCACGCGCGAGTTCAATCAGATGCGGATCTCGCCGCTCGAAGCGAACGCGATCCGCGACGCCTTCCGGCGCGATCCGGAGCTCAAGCGACGGCTGCCCGAAGTGCTCGCGCGTCTGGAGGCCCAACTCGAGACGCTCGAGGACAACGAGGAGCGTCAGGCCTTCGACTGCCCGCTACTCGACGGCAAGCTGTGCATGGTGCACAACGTCGCCAAGCCGATCGGATGCCTCGCGTGGCACCCGCCGAAGCCCGACGCGGAGCCGAGCGACTACACGTTTACGAGACGTGGTTGGGACGCGTTCGCTTCACGTGACGCGCTCAACGACCGCTACGTCGGGTCGAAGTGGAAGCTCAAGGTGATCCCGCTCTGGCTCAAGCGCGTGTTCTCGCAGCAGCTCGAGCGGCGGCGGAAGAGGGAAGATCAGGAACCCCGACGAGAAGCGCCACCGCAAAGCGCGTCGACCGAGCAGCGTGAGCAGGCACGAACGACGCGCGATTTGAGAAGGCAGCAGCCGAAGAGGCAGAAGGGTCGAAGGCGACCGAAGTAAGAAGCCTTACTTCGAGGCCGATTTTTTGCCCCATGCTCTCGACTTGCCACGGGAGCCGAGGCGACCGTGGTTTGCGCGCTTGCTGCGCCAGGCGAACTTTCCGTTACGCTTTCTGCGAGCCATTTGAGTCTTCCTTTGATCTTGCCCGAGGATTCGGGAGCTGAGGAGGATAGCAGGCAGGGCACGGGGTCATCAAGCGCAATTGGCCGGTTTGCAAGTGTCTGAATCGTAATGACTTGTGGACTGCTTGCGGGGAGCTGACAGCGTCCGCGCTGGGAGAGTTATAATCAGTCATTTTTGACTTTTTATTTGACTTGAGGAGTTTAATAGGACAGAGTTGTCTTGTATTGAGGTTCTCTATGACAGATTCCGAAGCGCTCATCGGGCTCGGTCGACGTCTGGCCGCCTGTCGACTCCGGGTCAACCGGACCCAATCGGGTCTCGCGGGGGACGCCGGGTTGTCCACTCGCACCCTGGCTCGTCTCGAAGGTGGAGAGTCTGTGCAGATGACGAGCTTCATCCGAGTCCTGCGCGCACTCGACCTTCTCCAGAATCTCGAGTCCGTCGTTCCTGATGCCGGTCCGAGCCCTCTCGATCAGCTGCGCGCGCAGAGAAGGGGTCGCAAGCGCGCGTCCACGCGTGGAGGGGTTCGCGAGTCCGCGCAGGAGTGGCGATGGGGTGACGAGGCGGCGAGCGACCATCGACGCGACGACGGATGACGACGACCGCTGAAGTGCGTCTCTGGGGGAGTCGGGTCGCAGCCGTCTCGATCGACGGACCTGGTGAGATCGCCTCCTTCGAATTCACGCCCGAATTTCGCCTTAGCGGAATCGAGATCGCGCCGCTCGTCATGCCACTCGCGGCGAGCGTGTACCGCTTTCCGAGCCTGTCGGTCGATTCGTTCTACGGACTTCCCGGACTCCTGGCGGACAGCCTTCCGGACAAATTCGGAAACGCTCTCATCGATGCGTGGCTCGCGACGCGCGGTCGGGAACCTGGAGGCATGGACGCGGTCGAGAGACTGTGCTTTACGGGCTCACGTGGAATGGGGGCACTCGAGTTTCGGCCGGCTCGAGGGCCACGAGTGGAGGAGTCGATTCCCGTAGATCTGGCTTCGCTCGTGGAGCTGTCGGCCGACGTTTTGCGCGCTCGGGAGGGGCTCGAGACCTCCTTCGCAGGCAGTGTCCGGAGTCACGCACTGCGTGAGATTCTCCGTGTCGGATCGTCGGCGGGAGGGGCCCGGGCGAAAGCCGTGATCGCGTGGAATCCCGACACGAACGAGGTGCGCTCGGGGCAGGCCCAGGCGCCAACGGGGTTCGAGCATTGGCTTCTCAAGTTCGACGGAGTCGAGGGCAATCGAGATCGAGAGCTCGCCGACCCGAACGGCTTCGGCGCGATCGAGTTCGCCTACTCCCGAATGGCGCGCGAAGCCGGAATTCGAATGAGCGACACTCGGCTCTTCGAAGAGGGCGGACGTCGACACTTCATGACGAGGAGATTTGATCGACTCGAGAACGGCGAGAAGCTCCACATGCAATCCCTCGCGGCCCTCGCACACCTCGACTTCAACCAGGCCGGCGCACATTCGTACGAGCAGGCCTTCCTGGTGATTCAGCGTTTGGGGCTTTCCAGGGACGATATCGAGGAGCAGTTTCGCCGCATGGCGTTCAACGTCGTCGCACGAAATCAGGACGATCACGTCAAGAACATCGCGTTCCTGATGGACAAGCGCGGGAGCTGGTCACTGTCCCCCGCCTTCGATGTGACGTACAGCTTCAACCCGGACGGTGCGTGGACGTCGAAGCACCAAATGAGCCTTCACGGAAAACGCGACGGATTCACCGTCGAGGACTTCCGCGCGGTCGGCAAGACCGTGTCCATGATGCGGGGTCGCGCCGAGTCGATTGTCGGAGAGGTCATCGACTCTGTCGCGCGCTGGTCCGAGTTCGCCGAGGAGGCCGGTGTGACGGGCGACCAGGTGGAGCGGATCAGCGCCGCCCATCGACTGAATCTGCCGACTCGTTGAGGGTAGAGGGGGCAGCTCGCTCCGGAGGCTTATCCGAGGTATAAGAAGGTGGTCCGATTCGTTCTTCGAAGGCCGGACTACCTCGGCCGCTCTCAACCGGAATCGCCATGCTCGAACCCTTCCAAGTCAGCGCCGTTCAGATGGACGTCAAGATCGGCGACAAGGCTCACAACCTCGCGCGCATCGAGGAGTTCGCACGTGCGGCGGCGGCCGGGGGCTCGCGGCTCATCGTCTTCCCCGAGTGCGCGCTCACGGGGTACTGCTTCGAGTCGAGAGAGGAAGCCTACGAGTATTCCGAGCCCGTCCCGGGTCCCGCGGTCGAGCGAATGACGTCCGTCGCGGCGGAGCTCGATGTGCTCATCGTCTTCGGTCTCCTCGAGCGCGACGGCGAACGGCTCTTCAACGCGCTTTCCCTGGTCTGTCCTGAGGGCCAGCTCGCGAGCTACCGCAAAGTGCACATGCCGCACCTCGGCGTTGATCACTTCGCTGATCCCGGGGATCGGCCCTTCGCGGTTCACGACACGTCGCTCTGTCGACTCGGCATGAACATCTGCTACGACGGCGCTTTTCCCGAGTCGGCCCGAGTCATGACGCTCGCCGGGGCCGATCTCATCGTCCTTCCGACGAACTGGCCGCCGGGCGCCGAGGAGTTCGCCGCGTACGCGATCAACACGCGTGCGATGGAGAACGTCGTCTACTACCTCGCCGCGAATCGCGTCGGGCGTGAGCGCGGGTTTCAGTTCATCGGCACGTCGCGCATCTGCGACGTCCACGGACGATCTCTCGCCGAGGCCGACAACAAGAGCGAGGTGATCCTCAGCGCGACCATCGATCCCGAGGTCGCGCGGCAAAAACGCCTCGAGCGCGTGCCGGGCATGCACTGGATCGATCGCATCGCCGATCGTCGTCCCGAGTTTTACGGCGATATTTCGGCGAACGAGATCCAGTAGACCACCGCGAGCCCGGCCAGCAGCCAAAGCCCGAGCGGTACTTCGCGGACGCGTCCTCGGATGAGCTTGAGAAGTGGGTACGCCACGAGCCCGACGGCGATGCCGTGGCCGATGTTGTACGTGAAGGCCATCAGGACGATCGTCAGGAAAGCCGGGATCGCTTCCGTCTCGTCGTCGAGGTCGATGTAGCGCACCGACTCGAACATCAGCACTCCGACGATGATGAGCGCGGGCCCGTAAGCGTAGGCGGGGATCTGGGTGAAGTAATCGGCGAGGAAGATCGCGGGCAGAAAGCAGAGTCCAGTTACGACGGCTGTGAGGCCCGTTCGGCCTCCCGCTTCGATACCGGCAGCACTCTCGATGAATGTACCCGTCGTCGTCGTCCCGAGGAACGAGCCACCGACAGTCGCGAACGCGTCGACGAGCATCGGTCGACGAATCTGTGGCAGGTCGCCGCGGTCGTCGAGAAAGCCGCCGCGTGCGGAAACACCGATCAGCGTTCCCATCGTGTCGAAGAAATCGAGGATGAAGATCGTCAGGATCACCGGAAGGAACTCGAAGGTGAGCGCACTGGCGACGTCGAGCTTACCGACGAGCGGGCTGAGGTCGGGAAGGCTCGGCGAGGCGTCTTTCCACTTCGTGACCTCGAGGCAGAAGCCCGCAGCGGCCGTGAGGCAGATTCCGATCAGGATTCCCATGCGAACGCGAAGGACGTGGAGCGCGAGCATGAGCAAGAGTCCCGCGCACGCGAGCTGGAAGGACCTGCTCTCGATCGCACCGAGGTGAACGGGCGGCGATCCGGGGGCGTCCGGTTTGACGATGATCCCGGAGGAGGTGAGTCCGATGAACGTCAGGAAGAGCCCGATGCCGACGACGAAGCTGAACTTGAGACTCGGAGGAACCGACTTCGCGAGCCACGCGCGGAGCCCGATGACGGTGATGACGACGAAAACCACACCGCTGATGAAGACGGCTCCGAGGGCCTTTTCGGGAGAAAC
>CAYZGY010000626.1:0-5209 GCA_964478085.1 uncultured Planctomycetia bacterium | reverse complement strand
GCTCTTCGGCGCGTTGTGCGCGGGGGAGGCGAAGCCCGGCACGTCGGGGGGCGGTGATGCGCGCGAATCGGGGGGTGCTGGCGACGAGACGGAGTTCGCCGACGATGCTTCCGACGCGGGCGATGCGTCTTCGCGGGAAGACGACGACGACGGAGCGGGGCGCGAGGGCGACGGAAACATCGCCATCGTCGATCGCGGCTCGAATCCGAACCTCGTCGACGTTCCCCCGATTCAGGCGATCGGCGTCGGGATCGGTGTCGGGCTCGCCGGCGCCGCAGGGGCCGAGGCCTCGGGGCCCGGCGACGTGATCGCGCTGGACGGCGCGAAGACGACCTTCGCTCCGTCGCCGGCAAAGTACCGTGGACGCGTGCTCGACGCCATGAACGGGAACGGCCTCGGCGGCGTCGACGTCCAGGTTTCTTTCTTCCTGGGCGAGGTCGGCTTCGCCAACGCGGGAGCGACGGCGTTCGCAGCGCAGATTCTCAAGACCGACGACGACGGCTCGTTCACGTTCGAGTGCGTCGTGCCGGACGATCTACTCGTCCACGCGCACATTCAGGCCGTCACCATGGATCGCGCTCCGGTCGTCTGCATGCTACACGGTCGTTCCGGTGTGCGTGGTACGTGGGATGAGATCGAGACGACGAGTGACGCGCCCGATTCGGCGTGGCTTCTCGGGCGCTCCCTCGAGAGCGGCGACGTCCACGAGCTCATGATTCACATGCGGTACGTCGAGACGACGCTGGCTCGTGTCATGGATCGGCAGCGTCGCACGCTGCCGCATTTTCCCGTACGAGTCCGCGGTCGCACGGACAGCCACTCGCTCCTCGACGAGCGCGAGGTCGAGGTCGCGCTAAACTATCGCTACGTTCGTCCGAACGAGTGGCGCGTGATGTTCACCGACGAGCACGGACAGCTCTTTTTACCGTTCGGCGACTACGCGTACGACTTCGAGTCGCTACATCCCGATTTCTACTTCTACGATCGAGACACGCGCACGGGCGACGAGTTCTTCGGCAGGATGACTTACGAGCTCTCCTACACCGAGGCGCTCGACATCACCGCCCGTAGCGAATGGCGAGAGAGACATCGTCTCGTCGACGCCGATCGTCAGCCGATCGTGCTCGCGGAAGTGGAGATTGCGCTTGAGGGCATGGTTACGATGGGCGTACTCACGGACGAGGACGGCTGGTTTCAGATCGGCGTACAGCCCTACCCGGTCGACGAGCCGCCGCTCGGGCTCCAGAGGCCGCGTTCCGGTCGCCTGACGGTGCTCGCCTCCCGATTCAACAATCGCTCGATCGACGTTGCCTTTCCGTCGAGTCGTGACGAGATCGAGATTCCGGGGCGCGCCGCGCCGACGCTCCGTTTCCGCTGCGTGACGGCGGACGACGATCCGAAACCGATCGAGGCTCGTGCGATTCGATCCTCTCTTCGCATGGTGATGATCCGTGCCGGACAGGACGGCGTCGTTCAATTCGAGGGCGCGCTTCCCGCGACGAGCTCGGAATTCGGTCTCGTCTTGAGCGGCTACCTCCCGGTGACCGTTCGCATGCCGGATAAGGGAGTGCGGACGCTTGACGTCGATCTCGGCGACATCGCGTTCGAGCGCGGCTGGTCCAAGACCGTCCTCGTTCGCGGGGTCGACAAGGAGGCGCTCCGTAGCGCGAGCCTTTTCGTCTCCTGTGTCGACGAAGAGCTGCAGGACTTCCCCGATCTCGAGACGCACCGTTACGAGGTCGGGCTCGACGGAAAGGTCGTCGTCGGCGGTTTACGAAGAGGGCACTACCTTCTCGGCGTGGAAGGCTCGACGATCGAGTCGGCCAACGCGAACCGAGAGGTCTTCAAGGAGGAGCTGGACAAGCCCTTCTCGATCGAGGCTTCGATCTTTGCCGAAGAGACGGTCGTCGTCTCGGGAATCGTCTCCGGTCTTCGACCGGAAGAAGCGGACGGGATGCAGGTGATCGAGAGGTTCATTGTCGACGGGAAGCTCAAGTCGATGACGATGCCGGCCTATCCGCTTTCGAGCGATGGACGATTCGGCAGTGTTCGCCGCCTCGCGGGAGTCCAGGCAGTTCACGTGACGATCCTCGGAGGCGATGAGAAGGTCGCGCAAGGAAGCCTTCAACGCCAGCAGAGCCCCGTCTTTCGTTTCGGCGAGTTGACGATGCGGAATCGTCCGTTCGCGGAGCTCTCGTTCACGGCGAAAGGAATCGGTCCCGTCCTTCCGCCGGTCAATCTCGCGATCGAGCGGAACGACGGCCTCGAGACGGTCGCGCGTTTCCGCGACTACAACGGGAAGCTGCGGATCGACAACCTCCATCGCGGGCAGTACGTCCTGCGTTGGAAGGCGGATCGCGAGACGATCGGGCGCCGCACGAAGGACGAGTCCTACCTGCTCAACGTCGAGAACAAGTTCGGCGGAAAGGTCGTCGGCGTCGTCCAGCGAATGCGCTCCGCGGTCGAGCGCGTCATCGTTCAGGTCGCCGACGCGGAAGGCGAGCCGATCGGCGGTGGACTGACCGTTCTCGACCCGACGGGCGAGCCGCTCGAGATGGGCATGGCGGGTCCTCGTCGCAAGAGGGAGCAGCTGGATCCCGGCGAGCACATCGTCGAGGTTTCGTCGTACGAGCCGACCGAGTTCACGCTCAACAAATTCGGCTTTCTCCAGACGAAGGTCGGCGTCGGTGTGAAAGACGAGTTTCCGCGTGAGTACACGATGTTTCGAGAGGATCGTGCGATCCGCGGAAAGATCCTCGACGTCGACGGTGAGCCTTTCGACGGGTCGCTCGAAATCTCGTGGAAGCCGTTGACTCCGTCGCCGATCACTTACGGTCGACCGGTCATCGCAGACGTTCGGTTCGGTCGACTCAACGCGACGGCGCTGCCCGGAGTGCCGCTTCGATTCACGTTTCGACCGAAGGACGGGAGCGACTCGGCGACGAGAACTTTTACCGTGCCTCGCCAGAAGCAGCCGTTCGACATCGGGACGGTCCGTCTCGGCCAGACTCGGGTGATTCGCGGTATCGTCCTTCTGCCCGACGGATCGCCCGCGAAGGACGCGACGGTCGCCGTGCTTCCACGCGATCGGGCCTATCGTTTTCCGCTCGAGCAGCCGGTCGATTTCTCTCGCGTCACACACAAGACGACGACGAACGTGCAGGGCGACTTCGAGCTCGAAGGGCTTCCTCGCGAATTGTCCCCGGACATGACGATCGTTGCGAGGCTCGACGGTTGGAACGACGCGGTTCAGGACCCGATCGACCCGGACGCCGACAGCCATCGCTTCGTGCTCGGCGTCGAGACGATCTTGCAAGTGCAGGTCGGCTACCAGGAGGAGATCAACCCGCAGCGCTATCGTTTCGATCTCGAGTATCAGCGCGATCCCGCCGATCCCGATACACGAGTCGTCCTGGGCGAGATCCCTCCCGACCTTTTCGGTCTCCGAGAATACATCGCTGCGCCACCGGGCAACTACCGCGTGACCTGGAGCCTGAGGGAGGCCTACGATCCGATCGCGCCGCTCTGGGAAGATGTCTTTCTCCCTGACGGCGGGGAGTCGCGGCTGAGCTTCGTCGTCGAGGGGCGCGTCTTGCAGGGAAGCGCCTCGCTCAACGGGCAGCCGGTTCTCAAGGGCTGGATCCTTCTGACGCACGATCCCGGCGAGAACGGTGGTACGCGGGTGGGGCGGATCGTGAACGGTCAGTTCACGATCGTCGACGCGCCGGATTCCCTGCAGGCCTGGGCCGCGATCGTTCCCGAGCGAACTCCGCAGCCGACGCAAAACGTCTTGCTTGGCTCGGCGTTGCCGCTTTCCGTACCGGACTACCGCAGCTCTTATCGAAACAGATTCCTCAGCTTCTCGTACGAGGCGTACGACCTGACGATGGAGTTCTCTGACGACTTCATGACGCGCAACCCGGGCTCGAAGATCTTCTTCGACTCGTACGTCTGGGACGGCCGCCGTTTCATCAACCGAGAATCCTCGATCCCGATCGAGGCGACGTCGAAGACCTTCTTCTTGATGCAGCCGAGAGTTCACCGCTTCAAGATCCGCAATAAGCGTGGCTCCCTCGTGCGGTCGGTGGTGGGGACGCTGCACGACGACGACTTGACCTTGCGAGTGCGTTAGTGGGACGTGTCGATCGTCAACATCCCGTCGGAGTGCGGAACGGCCGGCTGAATCCGTGCTCGCGATTTTGGAACTGCGTGTGCTCGTACGACACGGAGGAGCCGTACGCGATCGCTCCGATCGAGTTTTCCGGTTCGGCCGGCGAGGCGATGGAGACGTTGCGATCGCTCGTCGAGTCGCAACCGCGGACGCGCATCGTTACGAGCGAAGACCGTTACCTCCACGCCGAGTTTCGGAGCCGTATCTTCCGGTTTGTCGACGACGTCGAGTTTCTCATCGATGAGACGGCAAATGCGATTCACGTGCGCTCGGCATCGCGCATCGGGCTTCTCGACATCGGGGTGAATCGTAGTCGAGTCGAGAAGCTGCGCAGGCAGTTTGCGGAGCGAGCGGCTACGCGGCGCCCGAGCTGAAACTGGTTCAGGAGCGCGGATAGAATCCCCGCACTTTTGAGTGCTCGTTTCGGACGTGGGGAGGATTCGGCTCCGCTGTTCACGATGGGGGTTATCCCTCACCGACACCTTAACGGTCGCGAAAGAGCGGAATACTTCGCCGTCGCTCGGCATTTCTTGAGCACTCCTACGTCGGTCCGCGATATCGCGCGTCTGACACTCGAAGCGTTCGAGCTGGAGGTGATTCTCGCCGCGGACGGTAAGGAAGGGCTCGAGTCCTTTCTCGCCAATCGAGAAAAGGTTTCCGCGATCCTCCTCGATCTCACGATGCCCGTGCTTGGCGGTGTCGCGACCTTCGAAGAGCTGAGACGCCTCGACAGCGACGTGCCGATCGTGATCATGAGCGGGTACTCGGAGGACGAAATCCTCGATCGCTTGTCCGGTGAAGATGTCCTGTTTCTTCAGAAGCCGTTTTCGGTCGATAGACTCATCGAGCGTCTGAGCGAGGTGCTCGAGAGCCGAGTGACCTCCTGACCTCCTCGCCGTGAATCCGCTACCTCGAACCCCCCTTCCAGAACCAACTCGAGCGTAGCGTTGACCCGGTTCCTCCGGTTCGACGCGGAGATCGAGCCACGCAGCGCATCGCCGCGTCGTGACGTCATCTCGACATCCGCCGACCTTCGGC
>CAYZGY010000625.1:0-5209 GCA_964478085.1 uncultured Planctomycetia bacterium | reverse complement strand
CGAATTGGATGACCGGACACGGCTCGATGCCGCCCCACGGATTGATGTGGTGGCTGATACCGTTCGCGGCGGGGCAGAGCGCCTGGCCATTGCCGTCGAAGTAGGCGTCGATCACGACGATCGGCTTCGTCGCTCGGATCTCGATGACAAATTGGCGCGCCTTCTTCTGTTGCTCGCGCGTCAGCGAAAGCTCGGGGCTCGCGTCGGGACCCATCGGTCGGTAGACGTGGAACCACGTGTAGAAGACGCCCATCTCGATGAGTCGATCGACCCACTTCTCCGTCAGGAGATCGTCGATGTTCGTCTTGCACAGACTTGTGCAAACGCCCGTCAGCAGCTTGTTGTCGAGGCAGTTCTGGATGCCTTCCATCGTCTTCGAGAGAACGCCATCGCGACCGCGACGCTCGTCGCTGATGATCTCGTTGCCCTCGACGCTGATGAGCGGAGTGACATTGCCGCACTTGCGGAGCCGCTTCGCGACCTCGTCGGTGATGAAGTGGCCGTTCGTGAAGACTTGGAAGTAGCAGTCCGGGTTCTGCTCGAAGACGTCGAGCAGCTCGGAGTGGAGGAAGGGCTCGCCACCGACGATGCCGAAGAAGACATTGCCCATCGCTTTGGCTTCCGCGATGAGCTTGTTCATCGCCTCCAGGCTGATCTTCTCCTGCTTGGCCGCGACGTCGACCCAGCAACCTTGGCAGCGCAGGTTGCAGGAGTTGATCACGGACACGTAGAGAAAGGGCGGGAAGAACTCGCCGCGCTTCATCCGCTTCTTGTGCTTCTGCACCGAGCGGATTCCCTTGACCCCCATTCTCCAAGCGAGCTTCCAGACCAGACGCTTGTCGGTCTCGAAGAGGACCCTTTTGGCCATCTTCAGATACATGCGCGACTCCGATTCCCTGCGAACGTGTTCATCCTGAAACGGCCCGACATCTTAGCAGTTGCCTGCGAGCGCTCGAACAAAAACACGTCCGGTCGCTACTTGTGCCGAATTCTCCAGTCCGTGAGCTCGAGGTCGAAGCTCAGGTCGCTGCTCCCGGCGTCCGCTTGGTGCACCTCGACCGCCAGTGAGTTGCGTCCTTCGGAGAGAATTTCGGGATCGATCGGCCGGCGTCTCCAGACCGCTTCGGCGGATCCGCCGTACGCGGTCGTCGCGAATGTGCCGTACTGCATTTGGGCTTGGGTTTTGTTTACCGGTTAGATCTCTTTGCGGTTCAGTTAAACGACCGCGCCGTCGTCCGCGAGAAGCTCGAGCGCGACGAATCGTGCAGGTTTCGAGGTCGAGTCGACCTCGAAGCTGGTGCGGAAGTAGTAGCACGGGTGCTTCTTGTCCTTGTCGTCACCGAACTCGATGGCCGTCGCTTCGGGGCGCCCATCGTTGGTGTCGCCGTAACCGAGCTCCGAAATGCCTTCGGCCCAGTCCGCGTCGTCGAAGTCGCGCTTGCGCCAATCCGTCCCGAGATCCTTGCCTCGGTCGTGATATCGCCACTTCGAGCCCGAGCGGACGTACTCGATCGGCTCGCGGGTGCGGTTAGAGAGGTACTCTTTCGCGAGGGCGGCGAGCTGATCGGGCTCGACGAAAACGATCTCTTTGCGTTCGCGGACCTTGTCGCGCTCGAGACGTGCGACGGTCGCCGCGGTGGTGAAGGTGAAGAAGGGTCGAAGCGGTCGGTAGATCTCGAGACTTTCCGGTGAGAGGAATTCTCTCAACTGAGCGTAGCCGAGGTCGTGGACGACCGGGATCCCTCCGACGAGTTTCGTCGATCGGATGACGTCGGTCGTCGCCGTCGTGCGCGCGTCGTAGGTCATGAAAACGGCCGAGCCCTCCGGCAGGTGCTTCACGTAACGACTCCAATCGCCGACGGCGAAACCGGGATGCCGCGCCGCGAGCAGGAATCGCGAACCGCGAGCCTTCATCGCGTCACCGATCTGTCCGAAGAATCCCTCGAGTGCGCCTTCGCGATCATCACCGTAGGCTCGCCCGAAGGCCTCGGGGCTCAGGCTCGGGGGGAGGTACAGGCCGGGCGGATACGAGAGCGCGATCTTCTTCTTCGCGTCTTGTGCGGGTTGGTTATTGTGGCGGGAGGGTAAATGGGTCTCGACGCCGGGCTCCCAGGCGTCAGCGGCGTAAACAGCGGGCTTCGTCAGGGGGCTCGCGGTCGTGCCTCGGTTGACGACGCGAACGACTCCCGCCCTGGCGCCGAGTTGAACTCTCGGGGCGGTCGACGAAGAAACGGGTCGTCGGCTATTGGTGCGACCGATCGCCGCCGTCGTCGATGTCTCATGAGCGACCACCGCGACGTACACTTTGCTCGTGTCGAGCGTGACCGCCTTCGACGGGCGAAACGGCTCGAGTGGCTTGTCCGGCGTGAAGCGCACCCCGCAGGAGAGGTGGCGAGCGCGCCGAAAGTCGCCGAAGCGCTTTCCGACGCGCGCGAGGCGAAGCTCGGCCTTGAGGCGCGGGATACCCTCCTGCGCGGGCTCTCGTGGCCACGAGAACGCGGGACTTCCGAGCGGAATCGTCGCGAGCGCGTCGAAAAGCTTCGCGCGGTAGCCGGCCCGGTCGACGTTCGGAGCGCCGTCACGAACCGAAGGAACCCAGAAGAGGAACGGCTTTCGATCGACGAGGAAATCACGCAGCTCCCAAGTGTCGGGAGTCGGCCGGATCGAGCCGATCGAGTCGGCGTCGGTGAGAGGGAGAACGTTCTCGACGGCGAAGTCGAACATCTCGACGTTTGACGAAAACGTGCCGCGTAGATCGGTCGCGACCTCGAGCCCGTGCTTCTCGATCTGGGAAGGATACGCGATGAGCAGTCCCTCGAGCGAGGCGATCATCGTCGCGAGATTGAGCGACCCGAAGAGATCCGGATCGACCACAACCGCGCGACGATGACCCACGAGATCGAAGAGATCCTTCGGTTGGTGGGTCTCGACGCGATCGACGAGCTTCAGGTTTTGAATCCCTGCCGCCCAAACGTCGCTCGGGGTCGAGCTGAGCGAGACGAGGTGCGTTCCTCGTCGATTGACGAGCCCCTGCGCGCTTGCGAGGAGCACCCGCTCCTCGTTCGAGAGTGTCGCGATGGGAATCGAAAGGAGGCGACGCGGTCGCTCTCCAGAGATCTCGCCCGCGGGGATCTCGAGGCCGTTCTTCGCGAGCACGGGAAGCTTGCGTGCACTCGGGGCGATGTCGGCGACGGCGAGCGGCTTGCGGACCTCATCCCAGCGCTCTGTCGGCAATTTCTTCCGCTCGTGGAGGCACCAGGCCGCTGCGCGAGCGAGAAACTCGACCTGGAATCCGGTCGCGAGCGCGCGCCGATCGAGCCACATGGGCATCGTCGTCGTCCAAACGTCGAGGCAACCGCGAAACGGGCCGTCCGACTGCTCGACGACACTCGCGACGACGGTCGACCACTGACCGACCTTGATCAGCGGGCGAAACGACATGTCGACATACTCGCGACGCGTGTCGATGCCGTCGTAGTTTCGCTCGAGGCCGTGCTCGTCAAGCATCTCGAGGCGATCCCAAGGCAGATCCTTGAAGCCCCAATCGTCGAGGAGCTCCGTCGGCCAGACACGAGTTCGACTGACCGAGCTTCTCGGCGTCACGCCCAGTCCCTTCTCGCCTTGCGCGATGTTGTACGCATCGGTCGGTCGAAGGTGGAACGTCGATGCCGGGTTGCGTACCATCGACGCTTCGTGTACGGGAAGAACTTTCGAATCACGTACGAACTGCAAGGCTCCGATGACGACTCGTTCGACTCGACTCGCGCTCCTGGCTTCAATCCTTCTCTCACTCTCCGTGCCCATCGCTGGGTCCCTCGCCGACGCCGCCGATTGGCCCGGCCTTCGCGGTCGCGACGGTCTCGGCGTGTCGTCCGAGGAGAAGCTCCCGTCGACGTGGTCGGAGAAGAAGAACGTTCTCTGGACCTGTGATCTGCCCGAGTGGGGTAACTCGTCGCCGTGCGTCGTCGGCGATCGCGTCTATCTGACGAGCCAGACGAAAGACACCGCGCTCATCGTGATGTCGATCGACGCGAAGAGTGGCCGCAAGGTCTGGTCCGTTCCGATCGGCAAGGGCACGAAGAAGGCGCACAAGCTCCACAACATGGCGTCGCCGACCAGCGTCGCGAACGGCCGGCGAGTCTGGGCGCTCTTCGGCACGGGTGACCTCGTCTGTCTCGACACGGCAGGAAAGAAGGTCTGGAGCAAGAATCTCGAGAAGACCTACGGCGAGTACAAGGTCCTCTGGGGCATGGCGACATCGCCTCGGCTCCACAATGGCCGACTTCTCGTCGCGTGCATGAACGGAGGCCCGTCTTACGTCGTCGCGCTCGACCAGAGCACGGGCGAGCAAGTGTGGAAGACAGAACGCAAGCTGCCGTGTGTCGGTGAAGCGGTCGACTCCTACTCCTCTCCGATTCTCCTGACGCGCGGCAAGACGACCGAGCTCGTCGTCGCCGGAGCCGATCACGTCGATGGCTACGACATCGCGTCGGGGAAGCGCTCGTGGATCTCGAGCGGTCTCTCGATTCCGCACGAGTACGGCCGCTCGATCGCGTCGCCGACGGCCGGCGGAGGCATGGTCTACGCTGTTTCGTCCGGCTACGGCGGCCTCGGGCGCGTCTTGGCCGTCGACGTCTCGAAGGACCTCGAAGGCGATGTCTCCGAGACGCATCGACGTTGGGCCTACGAGAAGCACTCGCCCGATTGCCCCTCGCCCGTCTACTACGGCGGCTACGTCTTCATCGTGCGAGACAACGGCGTCGGTTCGTGCATCGAGGCGAAGACCGGCGAGCTCAAATGGCGCGAGAGACTCTTTCGCGGTGACTGCAAAGCGTCGCCGATCGCGGGCGACGGCAAGATCTACTTCACGAGCATCAAGGGCGAGACGCTCGTCCTCGAGGTCGGACCGGAGCGAAAGGAGATCGCACGCAATCGACTCGACGCGAGGATCATCGCCACGCCGGCGATCTCGAACGGGACGATCTTCCTGCGCTCCCGGACGAAGCTCTACGCGATCGCGGAGGGCGGCCAGGCCGGAGGGAAGTGAGTTTCCCCGGCGAGGGTCGAACTACGGCTCGTCGTCGTCCCCGGCGTCTTCCACCGGCCGAAACTCGCACTTCTTCTCCGCGAGGGTCTCGAGCCGGATCAGGTACTCCTCGAGCCCGATCTCACGCGTGCCGAACTGCCGCAAGTGATCGGTGAGATACTG
>CAYZGY010000624.1:875-5212 GCA_964478085.1 uncultured Planctomycetia bacterium | reverse complement strand
GCAGGCTTTCGGAGGCCGAACGTATTCGAAGACCTACCCTTCCTCGCACAGCGGATAAGACTCGCAACCCAGCGCGTCCTCGTCAGGATCCGGGCCACACTCGTCGATGCCAGGATCGGGCGGCGCGATCCCTCCGAGGAAGAGGTAGTTGAAGACGTTGACGCCGTCCGAAAGATCGAGCAGTCCGGTGTTGTCCGTGTCCGCCGCGTCCTCGCAGGCCGGAGCGGGGCCGCCGACGAAGAGGAAGTTGAGGACGCCGATGCCGTCGGAGAGGTCGAAGTTGCCGTCGCCGTTCGTGTCGCCGCGGCGGAACTCCGGCTCGGTGGGCTCGGGCTCGGGGTCTTCGACGACGCAGGGATCGCCGATGTCTTCGCTGGTGAGCTCGACGAGGCGGATGTCGTAACCCTCCGAGCCCGCGCTCGAGTTGGTCGATCCCTCGATGACGAGCTGCGCTTCCTCCCACTCGTCGGGAAGGCGAGTCCGGACGGACGCGTAGTCGTCGTCGGCGAAGGAGTCGAGTCCCGTGTCGCCGTTGACGTTGATCAGATCGACGCGATCCTCGCCGTTCGTCGCGTAGATTCTCAGGTAGTCGCTCGACTCGTAGCCCGTGTCGCGGACCCGAAAGACGACGGTGGCCCAGACGCCGGTCTCTCGACTCAAGTCGACCGAGTCGAAGCTCGTCGTCGTCTGCAGTGAACGCTGGACGAGCGACCGCGTCGAGAGGAGCTGCGAGGTCTCGACGACGCCGAGGAAGCGATTCGTGCCACTCGTGTTCGCTCGCTCGGTCGTGAAGCCGAGCTCCGAATCGTTCGCGCCCGGCGTGAAGCTCGTCGCGTTGACGTTCGCCTCGGCGAAGTACGTGTGCGCGATGACGCGGAAGGGCTCGAAGCACGAGAAGCCGATGCGGTCAAAGTCGTAGCGTTCACTCCCGGAGCCCGAGTTGCTCGAGCTGCTCACCTCGAGGCTCGCCGTGTCCCAGTCGGCGGGGATGATCGCCGCGTAGTTGGCGTAGCCGGTTCCGGCACGTTGCGAGAGCGAGATCGGGTCTTCGTAGCGCACGAGGTTGCGCGTTTCCTCCCCGTTCGAGACGGTGACCGTGACGAAGTCCTCCTCCTCGTAGCCCGTCGAGCGGCTTTGAAGGATCAGCGCCGGGAGCGGCGGGCCGCGTGCGGAGAGGGCGACCTCTCCGAAGCGTGTGGTCGCCCTGACCGAGCGGTGGCCGAAGACGGGGCTGCTCGGCGTGCTGCTGGTCGAGACGACCTCCGCGAGCGGATCTTCGCCTCCGGTCGGCGTCGAGGTCGTGCGAAAGCCGAGCTCTCGTGCGCCCGCGCCCGGAGTGTACGAGCTCGATCCTCGCGCGGGTTCGTCGAAGTTCGTGAAGGCGAAGCTCGTCGTGAACGAACGGACGTTGCCCTTCTGTGGCTCGCCATCCTGTAGGGGATCGATGCGCCAGAAGTAGGTTTCACCGAGGTCGAGATCGGGGACGTAGACGGGATCCCTCACGATGCTGCGACGCTCGGGGTCTCCGCTCGTCGCGTTCGTGACGGCGTCTCGGTCCGTTCCGACGTAGACGTGGTAAGTCGTCGCTCCGGGGACGGGCAGCCACGCGAGCGGCGAGCCCGGGACGACACCGGCCGCGCGGTGGGGCGGATCGGTGTTCTCGATGCGCGCGCCGGTGAACAGCGCACGGGCCTCGTCGTCGCTCAGTCCCCAGTTGTAGGCACGTACCTCGTCGATCGGGCCGGCGAACTCGTCGTCGCCGACGCGGAAGGAGCTCGAGTTCGTGTTGATGAGGCCGGACGCGGTGCGAGTGGTCTCGAGCTCTCCGTCGACGAAGAGCGCCATGCGCGTGCCGTCGAAGATTCCGACGACGTGGTGCCACTCGCCGTCGGTCACGTCGGTCGTTCCTACGACGCTTCCGCTGCCGTTCCCCGCGACGGATACTCCCGTGCAGGTAAAGCGAAGGCGAGCCGTCGTGCCGTCTCGTTCGATGCGGTAGGAGTCGCTGCCCTTGCTGATGATTCTCTCGCCACCGGACGCATTCAGGGCGTCGAAGCGGAACCATGCCGCGAGCGTTACCTCGCGCCGGAGCGAGAGGAGGGAAGGATCGCCGAGGGAGATGTACTGCCCGTCGACACCTTGGAAGTCGCAGGCGTTGCCGTATCTCCCTTCGGTGGTGACGGCGTCGATCTCGACGTCGCCGCGCAGCTCGCCCTCGTGATCGAAACCGCTCGAGTCGTCGAACTCGTCGCCGTCGATCTCCTCGAACTCGAGGTGGACGAGCATCGCACGCGGGGCGACCTCGACGATGACGGCGCCCTGCGTCTCCTGACCGTCTTCATCGACGACGGTGTACGTGAAGTAGTCCGTGCCGAGGAAGTCGGATCGCGGGATGTAGAGGAGCTGAATCGGGTCGTCGGGATCGTCCGAATCGATGGTCAAGATCGACGCGCCGAACCCGGAAATCTTGTCGAAGTCGGCGAGTCGGAGAGGGCTGCAGCCGAGATCGCTGTCGCCGGGAATGACGTCGATCGACACCGGGCCCTCACCCAGCGCGACGATCGCGCGATCGAGGCGCGCGAGAGGGGGCGTGTCGTCGTCCGGATCGTACGGCTCCGTCACGAGGCAATTGCGTGAGTCGCGATGACGGCCCATGACGCCGACGTTGTAGCCCGAAATCGCCGAGATCGAGTTGCCGCACATGATGAAGCGGCGCTCGGTCCCGCAACTGTGCGTCGCCGCCCAATTGTGACCGAGCTCGTGACGGAAGATCCCGGCGTAGCCGCGCCCGCCGATCCCCATGCCGTATCGACTCCCGGAGCAGACGACGCCGACGTACGCGAGACCACCGTACTCGGGGCGGCTCTTGCCCGTCATGAAGTAGGCCATGTCGTACTCGATGTCACCCATGTTCGCGTTCCACTCGGAGCGGAACGAGCTCAGCATGTCGCCGAAGTCGGACGCGTCGGGCCACTGTGCGTAGAAGTCGGTCTCGGGGTCCGTGCGGAGGATCATCGCCGAGGTGCGGTGAACGGTCTTGAGGTCGCGGATGTAGATCGCGTTGGTGACGTTGAGGCCCTGCTCGATGATCTCGACGCAGGTGTCGGTGTTGCCGTCGCAGTCGTCTTCGAAGAACTCGTAGTCGGAGTCGTAGGCGAGATCGGCGACGTGAAGCTCGCAGGGGACGCCGGCGCCGCCGCCTGCGGTCTCTCGCGAATCGAGAATCGAGTCGCTCGAGAGATCGGGGTTATCGTGCGAGTCGTGCTCAGGGTCTCCGTCCGTGCCGCACTCTGCGTCGTGTCCGTGCGGAGACCGCTGTGGCGGAAAGAGGACGTGCGCGGTTCTCGCCGCGGGTCCGTGAAGATGTTGCAACGGCCGGATGGTGAATCCACTGCCGTCCGAACGGTAGACCGTCGCAAGCAATCCCGCGTCGACGAGGCTGACCGCCGCGACGCTGCGCGCGTCGCCGACGATGCGTCCGCGGTAGGTCCGGGGCTCGGGGGGCGCGATCTCGACACGTTCGCCGTCCGTGCCGACCTCGAAGAGTCGATACTCGGGGCCGCGATCGTCGACGCGCGAGAGGGAGAGCACCTCTTCGCCACGTACGGTCGTGATCGTCAAGATGACTCGTTGCGGCAGATGGCGCGTCGGCAGGTCGATGTCGATGAAGCGCAGATCGGTCGCACCGACCTCCTCTTCGATGCTCCGGCGAAGGGCGTCGTCGACAGCTTCGATGCGCGTCGACGAGACGAAGGAGAGACCGAGACAGAGCGTCGCGACGACGCACGACAGACGGTGGTTGCGGGACATCGATTCCTCTGCTTTTGAGCGCGTTGGCGATGTCCATTCTACGTCCGAGGCCGCGAGGAGGCACTGCCGCGATCGAGGAAATCAGAAGCGTTCTCGGACCTCGGGCGAGGTCTTGGGCGGCTTCGGTGCGCTCGGGCCGTCCAGGGCGGGGATCGGGAAGATCTTCGAGGGGAAGCGTGCTGCTTTCAGGAGCGCCTCCATATCGCGAAGCATCTCGGGGCGCTCCTTCGCGAGGTCGCGACGCTCGCCGATATCCTCGTCGAGCTTGTAGAGCCGGGTCTTGACGACGCCCTTGTGCATGCCCGTTCGAACCGCCTTCCAGGGGCCGGCGCGCAGGGCTTGCTGCCCCTTGAGCTCCCAGTAGAGGTACTCGTGCTCCTTCTGCTCGCCGCGGCCGAGGAGAGTCGGCAGGAGGCTGATGCCGTCGACCGGAGCTTCGGGCTTCTCGCCGACGACGTCGAGGAGGGTCGGGAGGACGTCCTGAAACGCGCTGATGTGATCGCTGATGCTCCCTGCGCGAATCTTCT